>CANGMP010000001.1 GCA_947455165.1 Acidimicrobiaceae bacterium
CCCACAACGCCACTCGCCTGGGATACCGCCCCGCTCTCGATGGTGTGCGAGCGCTCAGCATCCTGCTGGTTCTCTTCTTCCACGCTGGCGTCGCGGGCTTCACTGGAGGTTTTTTCGGTGTCGATATCTTCTTTGTCCTCTCGGGGTTCTTGATTACTTCCCTCCTCCTCGAAGAACGAGTGGCCTCGGGCAGCGTCTCACTACTGCAGTTCTGGCGACGCCGACTTAAGCGTTTGATGCCGGCCATTGCCGTGCTCGTCGTGGGCGTAAATGTCGCGTCACTCTTCATGACCCCGGCCGGGCTCTACGGCCACCTCGGCGCCGACACCGTGTCTTCGCTCTTCTTCTTTGCCAACTGGCACTTCATCACCGCGACCTCGTCATACTTTTTTTCGCTCGGTGTGGCCTCACCGCTCAACCACATGTGGTCATTGGCCATTGAGGAGCAGTTCTATTGGGTCTGGCCAGTGGCGCTGTGGTTTGCGTTGCGCCGACGCGTGAGCACCACGACACTCATTGGCGGAGTACTCCTCGTGGGCATCGCATCGCAGATGTGGATGACGCACGGTGCGACCAACCACGTCAATACCAATCGCCTCTACTTTGGATCTGACACCCATCTGCAGGGCCTTGTCGCCGGGGCGGTGGCCGCGCTGCTCTTCTTCACCTGGCGGCAAGATTCGTCGAAGCTCGAACGAGCTTCGACGTGGCTGGCTCGCCTCGCACCACTCGCCCTCATGGGCCTCGGCCTTAGCTTCTGGCTCATCTCTGAAAAGTCGGCTCTGCTCTACCGCGGTGGCTTTGCCATTGTGGCGGTTTGCGCCGCGCTGTTAGTCCTTCATCTCACGAGCGCTCCCACTGCGCTGCTCGGCCGACTATTCGCATTGCGTCCACTGGTCTTTGTGGGCAAGATCTCGTTCGGTCTCTACCTGTGGCACTACCCCGTTTTCGTCTTTATCAACCGCAATAATCTCCATCACGCCCGATATTCGCTTTTGGCCATTCGACTTGCCGTCACCTTTGTCGTGACCGTAATCTCCTACTACCTCGTTGAGCGACCACTACGCCGAGGAGCCCTGCCATCACGACCCTGGCACTACGTCGCCATCGCCGCGCTCGTGGGTGCCTTGGCCATTTCCAGCGTTCAACTCGAGCACCGCCAAAACCAGCGAGTTACCTACAGCCCTCCGGTCTCCGTTGCACCGACGCAAACTTCGACACTGCTCCTGGGCGACTCGGTAGCAATGACGCTCGCCGTGCAGATCAGCCCGTGGGCTCCGCACTACGGCGTTGACCTACATTCGGGGGCTTACCTCGGCTGCGGCATCATCGGCACCATACGACCAGTCACCACCGGCCATCTCTTCCGAAACAATCCGGCCTGCCGTCTCCACGACGGCATAGACCCCCTCCAAGGGCACTGGCAGCAGGCAATTGATCAGTACCACCCCAAGGTCATTGTCGTGCTCTCGGGACGATGGGAGTCCTACAACGTCTTCATGCCACACGGGCGTCTCGAAAACATCTTCGGTACCGATATGCAGCACCGCATACGCAACGCCATGCGCAATCTCAACGACATGGCTACCACCGCTGGAGCCAAAGTCCTCTACCTCACGGCCCCTTGCTTCAACCCACAGCAAAACGCCTTTGGCGACACGCTGCCCGAGAGTGACCCCAAGCGCGTTGATGCGTACAACTCGCTCATCACCAGTGAGGCCCACCAACTCGGCAACGACGTCTACGACCTCAATGCCCGGGTCTGTCCCACCGGAAAGTTCCAGTGGCGCGTGGCCGGCAAATTGGTCCGCCAGAGCGATGGGATTCACTTCGACACGGGGATTACGCCCCTCGTTGCCCCCGAGCTCTTCGCCCGAATCAACCAGCTCGCTACGACGCGCTGAGCTTCTCGGCCGAGTGGCCATCGAGAGAGAGCCAGACCACGATTGGGGTGGGTGGAGCCGGACGGTTGTAGGCGTTCGTCAGCGTGCCGGCCGCGTTGCTCATGGTCACGGGCTCGTTCGTAAAGAGAGCGGCAATGAGTTCGGCATCGTCTCGCGTACCCGCGACGACCACATGGCGCAGAGGGGCGAGATGGGCCATCGTCGCTAGATCGCGAGCCACCAGTGCCGCGGGATACTCGGTTGACGGTGTCACCACCACGGCGTGCGGTGGATCAGTGAGTGCCGACCACAGAACTGGCAGTTGTTCCACTGGGGCCGAGGCGGCCTCGAGTTCGTGACCATCGGCCACGGTGAAGCGCCGGGTCGACATCGTCATTAGGGGCGCAGCTCTTCTTCGGGGAGTCGCTCGATATTCACGTCACGCATCGTGAGCACCCGAACCGACGGGACGAATCGGGTGGTCCGATACATGTCCCAGACCCAGGCGTCGCTCAAGGTGACTTCGAGCAGGCTGGGAGAGCCGGGTACGCGCACTTCAACGTGCGCTTCGTTGGCGAGGTAGAAACGTCGTTCCGTCTCAATGGCGTAGCGAAACATGCCGACAACGGCTTTGTACTCTTGAACCAGAGCGAGCTCTAGGCGAGCTTCATACTCGGTAAGTTCATCATCGCCCATTGGCGCGTTGAACTAGTCAGCGACGACGACGCGGCGCTCCTTGATCTTGGCGGCCTTGCCACGCAGATCACGGAGGTAGTACAGCTTGGCGCGACGAACGTCTCCGTAGGACTCAACTTCGATCTTGGCGATCGTCGGAGCGTGGACGGGGAACGTCCGCTCCACGCCGATGCCGAAACTGATCTTGCGGACGGTGAAAGTCTCGTGGAGACCGGAACCCTGGCGACGGATAACGACGCCCTGGAAGACCTGGACGCGCTCGCGGGTACCTTCGACAACTCGGACGTGAACCTTCAAGGTGTCACCGGCACGGAAGGCGGGGATGTCGTCACGCATTGAGTCGCGGTCGATGAGGTCGGTCGGCTTCATGGAAGTTCCTTTACTACGAACGGAAGTAGGGGTTCATCCTATCGGAAAATAGGCCCCTCCCCCGTTCGCAAGAGGCCCATGGGTCCGAAAGACCGAAAACGACGGGCTTAGCCCTCGTTTTGGACCTCATCGCCGGGAAACTCTCGCAAGGCCTTTTCGTCCTCTTTCGTCAAGACGTGCTGGGCGAACAGGTCGGGACGACGCTCCTTCGTTCGCCGCAGCGCCTGGGCGCGGCGCCAGCGCTCCACCTTGCCGTGGTCGCCCGATCGCAGGACGTCGGGGACAACCAAGCCCCGAAACTCGGCCGGCTTGGTGTAGTGGGGGTACTCCAAGAGACCCTCGCTAAAGGACTCTTCTTCGACCGAACTGTCATTGCCCAGCGCGCCGGGCAGCAGGCGCACGACGGCCTCGGTGATGCAGAGTGCGGCCAGTTCTCCCCCGGCCAGCACGAAGTCACCGAGGGAGACCTCATCATCGACAACGAGGTCAAGGGCGCGCTGGTCAAATCCTTCGTAGCGGCCGCAGAGCAGCGAAAAGCCTGAGCCCTGCGCCAGACGGCGGGCCGTGGTCTGGGTGAAGGGTGTACCCGACGGCGTTACCGCAATGAGTGGCCGGGGCAGGTTTGCAATTGCTTCGACGGTACGCACGATCGGCTCAGCACGCAGCACCATGCCGGCGCCGCCGCCGAAGGGTGTGTCATCTACCGTTCGGTGAGCGTCATCGGTCGCGTCCCGAAGGTCGTGGGTGTGAAGTTCCCAGACACCTCGTTGAGCGGCCCGGGCCAAAATCGTGTCACTGGCGTAGTGCTCGATGAGGCCGGGAAAGAGCGTCAGAACGTCGACGCGAAAGGTCATTCGAAGAGCCCTTCAGGAACGTCAACGACGATGCGTTCGTTCGGTTCTACTTCGGTCACGAAGGTCAACGGCACCAGGTGACCCGTGTCTAGAACAAGAAGGTCTGACGCGGGGTTCTCCTCCACCGCCACCACTCGACCTCGCTCGATACCATCAGCGGTCACGACGAGGGCCTCAAAGAGATCGTCAATCCAGATGACGTCTTCGTCTTCAATCTCAAGGCGCTCGGCGTGCAGCGTGACTCCGCGAAGGAGCTCGGCCGCGTTGCGGTCCGGGACGCCTTCAAAGAGAACGAGGTAGCCCTGCTGAAAGGGCTTGGCCTTTGCGATGGTCAGCGTGCCCTTGCTGGTTTCGTACTGAACGCCAGGGGCCACACGGTCGGGGTGGTTGACCGAAAAGACGACGGCCACTTCGCCGCGAATGCCGTGGGCCTTAATAATGCGACCCACTTCGAGAAGCGAGCGGTCGCCCGCGTCCATACCTAGTCGACGATGTCGACGTTGGTCACCACGCCGTCACGAGCACCAGCGGCACCCACGATCGTGCGAATGGCCTGCGCGGTACGACCGCGGCGACCAATGATGCGACCCATGTCGTTTGGTCCAACGTGCAAGGAAAGCTTGACGCCACGGGCCGAGTCGTCGATGTCGACGCTGACGGCTTCGGGCTCATCGGCCATCGAGGTGGCCAGGTACTTCAAGACGCTGGCGGAGTAGACAGCGCGGTCGACGTTTGACTCAGTCGCCTCGTCTTTGGAGACGACGTTGATGTCGCCGGCCTCGTACTCGCTCACTTAGCGGCCTTCGCGGCTTCGAACGCGTCGAGGGCGCCCGAGGTCTTCAAGATCTTGGCGACGCGCTCAGTGGGCTGGGCGCCATTCTGGAGCCAACGGACAGCCTTGTCGTTGTCGATGGCAATAACGGTCTCGGGGTTGGCCTGGCTGGCGCCACGCGGGTGGTAGGTGCCAACGATTTCGAGGAAGGCGCCACCACGGGCACGACGACTGTCGGCAGCGACGACACGGTAGGTCGGCTGCTTCTTCTTACCCATACGCACCAAACGGAGCTTGACTGCCACAACGATTCCCTTCAAACAAAACTGGAGACGGGTCCCATAGGGCTCCCGTACAGAATGGAAATCTTAGCGGTTCTTGGGAGGGGTAACTCTCCCACCCTTCTTTTTCTTCTTTCCGCCGCCACCCTTGGGGGTCGCCAGGGTCGGTGAAGCGCCACCAAATCCGCCCAAACCGCCCAAACCACTGGGCATTTGGCCACTGGCCTGAGCACGAGCAGCCATCGGGGCGAGCTTGGCCAGCGGTCCGGGGAGTGCTCCCCCGCCGGCCATCTGCTTCATCATCTTCTGCATTTCCTTGAACTGGTTGAGCAGTTGGTTCACCGCGGCCACGTTGGTACCCGAGCCCTTGGCGATGCGCGTACGGCGCGATCCGTCGATGATGGTGGGGTTGGACCGCTCGGCCTTGGTCATTGACTTGATGATGGCCTCAACGCGGTTGAGGTCGCGATCGTCAATGTTGTCGGCGGCCTTGCGGATGTCCTTGGTCATGCCGGGCATCATCTTCATGAGGCCACCGAGCGAACCCATTTTGCGAACCTGAGTCAGCTGGGCCAAGAAGTCATCCAGCGTGAACTGCCCGGCCATGAGACGTCCGGCCGTGTCGGCCATGACGTCTTTGTCCATGGTCCGCTCGGCCTCTTCAATGAGGGTGAGGATGTCACCCATGCCGAGGATTCGCGACGCCATGCGGTCGGGGTGGAAGAGATCAAAGTTCTCAAGCTTTTCGCCGTCGGAAGCAAAGACAACCGGGCGGCCAACGACACCTCGGGCGCTCAATACGGCACCGCCGCGGGCGTCGTAGTCGAGCTTGGTGACAATCAGACCGCTGAGCTCCAACGTGTCGTGGAAGGCTCGGGCCGTCTGCACGGCGTCCTGACCGGTCATCGCGTCAATGACGAGGAAGGTGTAGTGCGGATTCGTCGCACCACTGACGGCCTTGACCTCGGCCATGAGGGCGTCGTCGATCGAGAGTCGACCGGCGGTGTCGATGATGACGACGTCACGGCCAATGCGGGCCGCTTCGGCCAGTCCGGCACGCGCGACTGAGACGGGGTCGGTGCTTTGACTAAAGACGTCAACACCAATCTGTGAACCAAGGACGCGCAGCTGCTCCACGGCGGCCGGACGCTGGAGGTCGGCCGCGATGAGGTACGGCTGGCGGCCCTGCTGCTTGAACCAGCGGGCCAACTTGGCGGCCGTCGTCGTCTTACCGGCACCCTGGAGACCGGCCAACAAGATGACCGTCGGAGGTTGCGAGGCGTAGGTGACCTTCAGCGTCGTGCCACCGAGTACTTCAATCAGCTGGTCGTGAACGGCCTTAATGACCTGTTGGCCGGGCGAGAGACTCTGGCTGAGCGCAGCGCCATCGAGGCGGGTGCGAACGGCTTCGACGAAGGCTCGAACGACACTGAGTTCAACGTCGGCCTCGAGCAGGGCGGTGCGAACCTCCCCGAGGGCCTCGTCGAGGTCGGCGGGGCTCAGGCGACCGCGCGACCGCAGCGACTGACTAATGCGTTCTAAGCGGTCCGAGAGAGCGTCAAACATGGTGTTTGCAGGCTACCGTCAGGCGTCGAGCAGGGCGTCCACGAATGCGGCCGGCTCGAAAGGTCGCAGATCGGCCACGCCTTCGCCGACACCGACGAGTTTCACCGGCAGGCCAAACTCCTTAGCCAGAGCCACGACAATGCCGCCGCGAGCGGTGCCGTCGAGTTTGGTGAGGGCCAGACCCGACACGTTGGCGGCCGCCATGAACTCACGGGCCTGACTGACGGCGTTCTGGCCCGTGGTGGCGTCGAGGACCAAAATCGTCTCAAGCACCTGACCGGGTTCCCGGTCGGCCACGCGGCGCACCTTGCTGAGTTCGTCCAGCAGGTTCGAGCTGGTGTGGCGTCGTCCGGCCGTGTCAGCCAGCACGAGGTTGGCTCCGCGGGCCGCGGCGCGGCCAATGGCGTCGTGAATCACGGCACCGGGGTCTGATCCTTCGGCGCCTCGAACAATGTCAGCGCCGGTGCGCTCGGCCCACATGGCGAGCTGATCGGCCGCAGCGGCACGGAAGGTGTCACCGGCGGCCAAGACGACGGAGGCCCCATTCGCAATCTCGCGCGAGGCCACCTTGCCAATGGTGGTTGTCTTGCCGACGCCGTTGACGCCGACAAAGAGCCACACAGCCACGCGACCATCGTCGGCAACGGAGTTCATCGTCGAACTTCCAACATTGAGCAGAGCGACGAGTTCTTGACGGAGCGTGGCGACCAGACCCTCGGGGGCCCCTTCGCTTCGCAGCTTCTCGAGAATGGCCGTCGTGGTGGCCACGCCGACGTCGCTTCGAAGCAACACCTCTTCAACCAGTTCGATTTGGTCGTTGGTCAGTGAACCACGAATGCCGCTGGAGCGGATGCGGTCAAAGACCCCACGACTGGCGCTTAGTCGACCACTGAGGGTCGCCGGCTCCAGGGTGTCAAGGTTGGGACGCTCCACCGGCGCCTCCACCAGGACCTCAGGCAGCGGAGCGACCGGCAGCGGAGCTGCGGGTCGACGTCGGGCCCGAACGACGCGGGTGGCGAGGCCGAGCACGACCAGCGCCACGACGGCGATCAGGACGTAGGTGATCACGACTCTTTCTGACGCTTAACGCGCTGGGAAACGACCTTCGAGGACGCTCCGGGAACCATGGTCACTCCGTAGAGGGCGTCAGCCGACTCCATCGTGCGCTTCTGGTGCGTCACGATGAGCAGCTGGGCCTCGTCACGGAAGTCAGCCACCAACGACAAGAAGCGCTGGAGGTTGACGTCGTCGAGCGCCGCTTCGACCTCGTCCATCATGTAGAACGGACTGGGGCGCGAGCGGAAGACCGCAAACAGGAAGGCCAGTGCGGCCATCGAACGCTCACCACCGGAGAGCAGCGACACGCGACGCACATTACGACCCATGGGGCGTACTTCGATCTCCACACCCGTGTTCAGCAAGTCCTCGGGGTCGGTCAAGATCAGGCGACCCTGGCCTCCGGGGAAGAGCATGGCGATGAGTGTCGAGAAGTGCTCGTTCACGTCGGCCATGGCCGAGGAGAACGTGGTCATGATCTCTTCGTCCAGGGCGCGCACGACTTCTTGGAGCTCACGGCGGGCGTGGCGCACATCGGCCACCTGCCCGTCGAGCTCTTGGTAGCGAACTTCGAGGGCCGTCAGCTCTTCGAGCGCCAGCGGATTAATCGGTCCGAGGGCGTTGATGCGCGTCTCGAGTTCGACGAGGCGATTTTCGAGAGTCACGCCTTCGGGCAGCTCGGGTGCGGCAACGAGACCGAGTTCATTGGGCTCAACTTCGATGTCGCGACGAATCGATTCGTGCAACGTCGTGATCTTGATAGCCAACTCGGCCTGTTCAATCTCGGCCTTGCGACCCGAGTCGCCGAGCTCGACCAAGCGAGCTTCGACGGTGGTGCGCTCACGGCGGAGCGCTTCGAGACGCTCAGCACCGGCGCGCGAAGCTTCGAGCTGTTCGCGATAGGTCGATTCGAGTGCCTCTTGATTGGTGTGCACGTCCTCACCGGCCTGGCGAACAATGACTTCGAGGCGATCGAGCGACTCAAGGTCAAACTCCAACGACTGACGACGCTCCGCGGCCTCGGCACGCTCGGCGGCGTGGCCGGCCAAGCGACGCTCAACGTCGGCCTGACGCGTCTCAATCAAGCGACGACGCTCGCCGAGTTCGGCTTCGCGGCGTGCCAGTTCGTTGACCAGATTGGTGACCTGGCTGCGGTGCGCCTCCAAAGTCGTTCGGGCTTCATCGGCCCAGGCAGCACGCTGCGTAGCGTCAGCCACCGACTGTTCGAGGGCCGGCAACTGGGCGGTGAGTCCCGCCAGTTCTACTTCGAGCGAAGTCAGTGTCTCGGTGGCCTCGGTCGCTTCAGACTCAGTCGTGAGCACCAGAGTCTCAACCGTCTGCAGTTCCGCTTCGAGGCGGACCAGTTCCTTCATCCAGCGATCCAGGGCCGCTTCGGACTTAGTCAACGTGTTGAGAGATTCGCGAACTGCAGTGCGGGCTTCATGGTTCTGCGTACGAAGTCGCAGCGCTGCTTCGGTGGCTGGCTCGACCAGATCGGCGGCGGCACGCGCGGCGGCGTGAGCCTCTTCGACCGACGAGCGCGTAACGACCGCGCGACCGGAGGCGACTCGCCAACCAGTGGCGTCAAAGCGGTCGCCCTCTGCCGTGACGATGACGAGGTCGGGGTTGCTCAGGGCAACGTCAATTCCCGACTCCCAGTCATTGGCGACAAAGGCTCGGGCGAAGAGGGCGTCAAGGACGCGCACTACGTCGGCCGGAGCGCCGGAGCGGGCGCTAACGCGCTCGCGAAGCGACTGGCACCCTTGCGGTGCGCTCGGGCGAGCACTGCCACCGGGGACGACTGGCAAGATCAGGCCGGCGCCACCTTCGCGGCGCAGGGCCGAAAGAGCAGCGTGGGCCGAGGTGCGTCCATCGACGACGACGGCACCTAGTGATGCACCGGCCGCCGACTCGACGGCCTTTTCCCAACCGGGTGCTACTTCGACGAGGTCGAGAAAGGCACCAAGAACACCTTCGAGTTCACCAATGAGCGCTCGACCGCCGCCACCGGAGAACTCTTCGAGGGCGCGAGCCAGTGCTTCGGCGCGGGCCTGGGCGCGGGCGGCGCCGTCGTTGGCTTCGCGCAGCGCCTGCTCAGCGGTGCGGAGTTTTTCGTCGACCTCACGCTCGAGTGTGACGGCCTGACCGTGGGTCACGGTGGCTTCGGCAACAGCCCGCTCAGCCTCACCCTTACTCGAGGACGCCGTTTCGCGAGCGGCGCGAACATCTTCGACCCGCTTGGTGGCGTTTAGTTGACGAGTCGTAATGCGCTCGGCGTTCTGACGTGCACTCGCGACGGAGCGACTGACAAGTTCGACCTGCTCGGTCACACTCTTGAGCGAAGCTTCGGCCTGACCGGCCACGGCATCACCCCATGTCGCTTCATACTGCGCTTCGGCTTCGACGAGCGATCCGCGCGCCGTTTCAACCTCTTCACGCTGCGGGGCGAGTTCGCCCTCCGCCGTGGTGAGCTCAACGAGATCGGCCGTCAACTTGGCGGCGTCGGCTTCGAGGTTGGCCACCACGTTCTCGTCGGCCGAGGCCTCGAGGCTCGCGCGAACGCTGCGACGACGCTCGGCAATCAGACCGAGTGTTCCGCGGACACGCTCGGCCAGACCCTGGAGCTGACCGAGCGTGGAGGCGAGGTGCTCTTCACGACGGGAGGCCACTTCGGCCGCGGCGGCCGAGGCCTGGGCGTCGAGACGGACCAGTTCATTGCGGAGTTCCCGGCCGCGACCATCGGAGTCACGCAGGACCGTGTCGAGTTCGCTCCGACGAGCTTCAAAGACCCGCAGACGCTCCGAGTAGAGGGCGCGGCGAACGTTACGTAGTTCACTGTCCACGTCAGCAAAGTTGCGGGCGGCCGCGGCCTGACGTTCGAGGGGTCGCATTTGACGGCGCACTTCGCGCACGAGGTCGCCCAGGCGTTCGAGGTTCTCCTGAGTCTGGCCGAGGCGGCGCTCGGCGCGCTCCTTGCGACGGCGGTGCTTCAAGACTCCGGCCGCCTCTTCAATAACGGCACGGCGGTCTTCACTGCGAGAGTTGAGGACTGAGTCGAGCTGACCCTGCCCAATGATCATGTGCTGCTGACGTCCAACGCCGGAGTCGCTCAGCAGTTCTTGGATATCGAGGAGTCGGCACGTGGTGCCGTTGATGGCGTACTCCGAGTCGCCATTACGAAAGAGGGTGCGCGAAATGGTGACTTCAGCGCCGTCGACAGGCAGACGACCGTCGGAGTTGTCGAGGGTCAGCGTGACTTCGGCGCGACCGAGGGCCGGTCGATTGGCCGTACCGGCAAAGATGACGTCTTCCATTTTTCCGGAACGCAGCGCACGTGCACTCTGGGCACCGAGCACCCACGCGACGGCGTCCACGACGTTGGACTTACCTGATCCGTTCGGACCGACGACGGCCGTGACACCCTGCTCAAATTCGAGCGTGGTGGCGTCAGCGAAGGACTTGAAACCCTTCATAGTGAGACGCTTTAAAAACATTCGGACGACGCTACCAATCTTTTGACGTGAGACTTTTCAGTTGTGGTCGTCCGACATACGACCGCTGTAAATCTACGCCTGACAGCGCTCACAGTAAAATGAGAGGTATTCCTTCGTCTCTACGCGGGTTATTGGCGTCCGGCACTGGGTGCAGGGATCGCCCTCCCGACCGAAGACTTGGAGCTGCGACTGGTAGTTGCCACCCTTGCCATCAGGGTCGACCCAGTTCTCGGGGGCCACGGTGGCGCCACCGGTCTTGAGGGCTTCGGAGAGAACTTCAATCAACGCACGGTGCAGTCGGCGGGTCTCGATCGAACTAAGTGTCTCAGATGACCGATGGCCCTGAATACCGGCCGTAAACAGTGACTCGGAGGCGTAGACATCACCGAGTCCAGCGAGAAAGCGCTCATCCTTCAACACGGCGTGAACCGGCTCCTTGGCGACTTGCATCACAATGCCGAGGCGGTCCCAGCCAAACTGGTCGATGACCGGGTCCATGCCCAGCGGGGCCAGCTCGGGGATGGCTCGGCGAATGCCCTTGCCTTCTTCCGAGAGTGCGAGGCGGTCGACAAACTTGTTCAACTTGACCACCTCCCCATCGGCCGGACGCTCCGAGGCGTACATCTCGCTGGTGGGATTGGGGTCAATGAGGCGCAGCTCAGGACCCTGCGTGAAGGTAAAGACCACTTGCGTGTGCTTGGGCTTGGCGTCCTTGGCTCCCTGGGCGCGCAGCAGCTGACCGGTCGGGCCCGGGTCAATGACCAGCGTCGTCGTGTCGTCAAGGGAAATGAGGAGATTGCGACCCAGTCGGGCGACCGACTTGATAGCGCGGCCCTCAACCTTGGCCCGAAAGTCCTTGGCCGTTTTGTGGCGGCCCACGGTTCGGCCGTTGGTGATGGCCACGGTCTTTATCTTCTTGCCGGCCAACTCCTTAGCGAGTACTGCCCGGACAACTTCTACTTCAGGTAATTCAGGCATTGTCGCGCCCCTCCCACGCCATGAGGGCGGCCGATGCCTCGGCCACCTTCTTTGAACGTCCTGTTGCGGTGCCGCGTGCGACACCATCGATAGTCACAACCGCCGTATAGGTCGGGTCGTGGTCGGGGCCGGAGCCCACGACGTCATAGACGGGCAGACCGCGGCCGGTCGTCGCGGCCCAGTGGCGCAACTGACTCTTGGGGTCGCTGTCTTGAGGCGAGGCGGCGGCGATACGCAGATCCTCGGCGAGGAGTTCTTGGGCCAGTGACGAGGCCGCCACGACACCCCGTTCGAAATAGACCGCGGCGATCAGCGCTTCGAAGGCATCGGCCAAAAGTGAGGGACGCGTGGCGCCGCCACTCTTGCGCTCACCCTTGCCCAGGCGAACTACCTCGCCCACTCCCAGGGCGAGGGCCACTCGGGCCAGCGTGGGTTCGTTCACGACGCGACTTCTGGCCAGCGAACCGGTCCCTTCGTCGAGCTCGGGATAGTCACGCAGAATTGCCTCGGCGATGGCGAGGTTCACCACGGCGTCACCGAGAAACTCAAGTCGCTCGTTGGACTCGGTGGAGTGCTCCGCGGCGAAACTCGAATGCGTCAGGGCTGTGAGGAAGTAGGAACTCTCCTCGTTAAGACCGAGGCGGTCAGCCAGCGCAGAAAGTGGCGAGGTCAGGACGACCACGAACTCCCTAAGCGACCTGGAGCTTGGCAGCGACGTAGTCGACCGCATCCCCGACCGACTTGAGGTCCTCAAGGTCTTCGTCGTCGATGTGGAAGCCCGCAGCGCGCTCGGAGAGCTCGTCCTCGAGGGCTTCGACCAGCTCGATCAGGGCCAGCGAGTCGGCGCCGAGAGCCTCAAAGGTGTCGGACAACGAAATGGACGAGCCATCCTTTTCAAGAATTTCACCCAGTTGAGACTGAATAATGCTGAGAATCTCTTCCCGCGTAACGGGCTGATTGCTGTGCGTTTCGGCCGGCATATGCGCTCCTTTGCGTACCGTGAGTCTCAGACTACAGATTTTGAACCGCAAAACGCGGTTTCCCTTATGAAATAGGGCGAATCGTGGTGCGAAGGGTCTCGACAATTCCGGCTGCGGACATTTCGGCACCCACGCGCAGCGCGTTCATGATTGCCGTGGCATTCGATGAACCATGGCTAATGATGCAGATACCGTCGAGACCGAGCAGCATGGCGCCGCCCTGGTTGTCGGGACTTAGGTCGCCGGCGAGCGGCAACAAGTGGGGGAAGAGGACGTTGCCGGCTTCACGAGTGGCTTCGTCAGTTCCAATAACTTCAAGCAGCTTGCCCATAATGAACTTGAGGGAACCCTCGAGCGTCTTGAGGGCGACGTTGCCGGTGAAGCCGTCGGTAACAATCACGTCAACGGGCGACGGAATGAGATCACGGCCTTCGACGTTGCCCACAAAGTTAAGTTCGGCCAAAGCGGCCAGGAGCTGGTGGGTCTCCTTCACGAGGGGCGTGCCCTTGGTCGACTCTTCACCAATGGAGAGCAGTGCGACCTTGGGGTTTGCAATTCCAAAGCGCGCCTTGGAAAAGGCGTTGGCCATCTGGGCGAACTGGACCAGCATCTCTGGTGTGCACTCGGCATTGGCACCGGCGTCAACCATGACAGTGGGGGCCCGTCCGGGGTTCGGCAGCGGCGTAGCGATACAGGGGCGCACGACACCGGGCAGACGGCCCATGCGCAGCAAGGCTGCGGCCATCGTGGCGCCGGTGTTACCGGCCGAAATCATGGCCGAGGCCTGGCCGTCACGGACGAGCTCAGCAGCTCGCACGAGGGAGGAGTCCTTCTTCTTGCGTACACCTTGGGCCGGATCTTCATCCATCCCGATTACTTCGGTGCAGGCAACAACGGGCAGACCCATGGGGTCGCCAATCAACTCAGGGGGTCCGACGAGTACTACGTCCAGGCCGAGTTCGTCGACAGCGCGTCGAGCTCCCGCCACCACTTCGTGGGGCGAGTGGTCCCCGCCCAGGGCATCCAGGGCTAGGGGAAGACTCAACTCAGTTGACCTCTATGGCAACACGGCCGTTGTACCAACCACACTGTGGGCAGACCACGTGGGGCAGCTTGGCCGTTGCGCACTGCGGGCAGATGCTGCGGCTGGGCAGCTCCAGACGCCAGTTCGAGGCACGACGAGCTCGCGTGCGGGCCTTCGAAGTCTTTCTCTTGGGAACAGCCATCGTTCTTCTCTTTCGTCGCGACGAGCCGAACTCGTCGTTGCTTAGTTGCTTTCGGCCGACTGGTCGTCGTCGAAACGAAGTTCTGACAGTGTAGCCCAGCGCGGGTCTACCGGTGTCTGGCAGTCGCACGGGGTGATATTTCGGTCCACTCCGCAGATAGTGCAGAGTCCCTGGCACTCCTCGCGACAGAGTGGGGCGATCGGGAGTTCCAAAAAGACGGCGTCGTGGACCAAATGGCTCAAATCGACCGTATCGTCCGCAAACTCATAGGCCTCTTCGTCCTCACCGATCTTGTCGGAGAAGCGCTCATCGACGGGAATTTCAAGGATTCCCTGGATTTTTGAGGAGCACCGGCGGCACATGCCGTGCCACGGCACCTGCAGCACACCACGCATCCGCAGGCCCCCGCTGTAGCTATCGAGGCGGCCCTGGAGTGATACCTCGGCGTCAAAGTCGACGTCGCTCTCCCCTTCGCCACGGGCTTCGAACTCGTGGTGTTCGTCAAAGAGTCCGCGAACGCTGATCTCCTTGGTGGAGGGGATATCACGCAGCAGATGCGCCACGGGGACGAGGTAGGGCGAAGTCATTGATCTAGAGGTCGTCGGGGTCGTAGAAGGCGTCCTCTACGACGGCGGGAGCCACGCTCAGTGGTCGGATGCCACCAACGAAGGGTTCCGGCTCGCGCGGACTACTCGGAACCGGCACGCTGATCTCTTCGACGTTGAAGGGGTTGGGATCGCTGCGCAGCTTCTCTCGCTGGGCCAGCGTCTGGGTGTGGAGACGTGAAAGGTGGTCATCAAACTTGAGCAGTTGGCTCTGAAGGTACTCGTTGGCCTCGTTAGTGAGAGTGCGCACCTGGGCGTGTGCGTGGCTCATGATCTCCTGAGCGCGCTCCTTGGCCCGCTCGACAATGGCCATACGGTCAACCAAAAGGCCGGCTTCGCGCTTGGCGGCACTGATGAGACGCTCACTCTCCTGACGCGCGTTAACCAAAATGGCCTCGCGCTCACGATTAGTCCGGTCAGCGAGACGGAGCTCTTCGGGCAGTGCCCGCGAAAGTTCATCGATGAGCTCGAGCACTCGCTCCCGGGGAATCATCACCGTCGACGAGAAGGGAATCTTCGAAGACCCTTCGAGCTCGGAGTAGAGCTCCTGGAGGATTGAATCGAACCCTCGTGATGGCGTCGAGGCGTAAAACGTCGCCGGCGCGGCGTCGCCTTCATCGCTGTAGTCAAAACCAAGGAAGTTGCTCACAGGGTTCCCTCCGCAAATCGAATGTTGAATCGCTCCAGCACGGGGCGTGGCACGAAGGGGCTGACGTCACCGCCGAATCGGGCCACCTCGCGAAGAAGCTTGGATGCAATGAAGGAGTGAGCCGAGCTGGTCGGAATAAAGAGTGTTTCGACACCGGACAGCGAGCGGTTCATCTGCGCCATCTGCAGTTCACTCTCAAAGTCCGACACGGCCCGCAGACCCTTGACGATGGCCGTGGCGTTGACGTCGCGAGCGACGTTGACGAGCAACGTCGCGATAGAGACGATACGAACGTTCTTGATGTGTGCACAGGACTCGGCGATCATGTCGCGTCGCTCTTCGAGATCAAAGAGACCCTGGGACTTCTGCGGGTTGCGAATGGCGGCGACGACGACTTCATCGAAGATTCGCGATGCCCGCTCGACAACTTCGAGGTGGCCGTTGTGGAATGGGTCAAATGACCCTGGAATCAAACCGACCGTCATGCCTCGTCCTCTCCGGTGGCGCTCAACACGGTGACAAGGGTAGTGCCGTACCGCTTCTCTTTCCCAACTGTCCATCCCGCAGGTGCCGGAGCGTATCGATCGTTTTCAATGATGGCCATGTGTGCTTGCGTACCGGCCAGGAGAGCCTCAACATCCAGTGGTCCGTACGGCGGATCGGCGAAAATCACACCGACTTCGGCGGGAATGGTCCACTTGGGAAGCGACGCCTTCACGAAGTGAACGGTGCCCGGAAGGTTCAAATCTTCCCAGTTGGCTCGAGCCGCGGCCAAGCACTCGGCGTCGGCATCCACGAAATAGCAGGTCACCGCTCCACGGCTCATGGCCTCAATACCCATCGCCCCAGAACCGCAGTAGAGATCCACGACTACTTCGCCCTCGACCCCACCTCGGGCGTCGACCATGGAGAAGATGGCTTCACGGGCCATATCTGTCGTTGGGCGCACCGTAGGTGGCAACTTGGCCTTGAGCTGACGGCCGCGAGCGGCACCACCGATAATTCTCACGTGTTCAGGCTACTCACGGGGCATGACTGCCCCGAGGAGTGCTTAGTCCTCGGAGCGTCGACGTCCCAGCAGAACTGAGAGTGAACCCAGGATCATCAAGAAGCTGCCCAGCGCCACGAACGTGCGAACGTTTGAACCGGTGTGAGGCAAGACGGTCAACGTTGTTGTCGTGACCTCCTCGGTCGACGTCGTCGTTCCCGGTTCGGTCGTCGTCGTTACCTCTGACGTCGTGGTGGTCTCCGGCACGGTCGTAGTGGTTGGCGCCACCGTGGTCGTGGTCGTCGGTGGGACCGTCGTCGTCGTAGGAGCCACGGTCGTTGTGGTCGTTGGCGGGACTGTCGTCGTAGTCGTAGGTGCCACGGTCGTTGTGGTCGTTGGCGGGACTGTCGTCGTAGTCGTAGGTGCCACGGTTGTAGTAGTCGTTGGAGCAACGGTCGTCGTGGTGGTTGCTGGGTTCAGCGTGAATCGAATAACGACACGGCCGCTTGCGCCATTGTCGCTGGCGCCAGTGACATAGTTGGCCGATCCGCCACCTCCGCTACCGGCAGTCGGCGCGACGAAGGAAGCGACATCGTTTGTTTGTGTCGCTGAACCACCGCCACATGAGGCAGTTCCAACAAACCACTCGTACTGCGATCCCACCGGTTGCATTCCGTTGTAGTTGTAGCCGATAGTTCCACCACCGCCGCCGAAGCAGTCGTTGTCGCCATAAAAGAGCGAACCGGAAGTAACGAGCGAGTTGACCGTGACGCCGGCTCCGCCGTTGTAGCCACTGGCATCTCCACCAGCACCGGCACCGGCACCACCGCTGTAAGAGTCAGATGCGTAGTTGCCATTTGGCGGGGTCGCTCCATCCGCGCCCTGCATGGCCGACTCCAGCGGGTTCGATCCCTGTTGCACGCTCGAGGCAGTTGCGGCGGCACCAACCACGATCGACACACTGCCGGTATTCGACAAGTTGACGACCTTGACGGCGCCACCTTCGCCTGCGTATCCACCGACATACCAGTCGTGACCGTTACCACCACCACCAACGAGGAGTGCTTCGACCGTGTTGGCATTGGCTGGAGGTGTCCACGACGTCGACCCGGTGGTGGTAAAGACGGCCTCGCAGACCGTCGGCGAAATACTGGTAGCGCCCGCGCCACAGTTGAGAGGCGTAGAACTCATGGCGGTCGTGGCGAGACCGACGGTGCCACCGATCAGGGTGCCGGAAGCCACTGCAATACGAGTCGGGCGGCGAAATGAAGACATTGATAACTCCTAAAGAATTATTTGAAATCTTATAGGAAATAGCCTGTCGTCATGTACTTTTCTTCCGTGGCCCCAGCGTGAGCGCTCCTAGCGCTGCGGACACAGTCCGAACGCCGTCGGACTCCCTTCGCCACTGGGCAATCACCACCCCGTCAGCCGTGTGGATTGACACCGGCGACCAGGCTGTCACCTTCGCGGCGGCCGAACGAATGGCCGGCCAACTTCTGAGCTATCTGCGCACCTTGGGCTTTCAACGAGGCGACGTCGTGGCTCTCGATCTTCCGCCGACGCTCCACGCCGTCTTTACCGTGGCCTTGTTTCGGCTGGGCGCCATCTCCTGCGCCTACCCACGACTCGTGGTCCAAGGATCGTTCTCCTGCAATTGGCTGATCTCGGCCTCTGTCACTGAGTCCCCAGTGGCTGAACACACTCTTTATCTTGCGAGTCACAACATCTCGCTGATTGACGAACTCGAACCGATTGAAGCGACCGATCCACTTCAACATGACGAAGATTTTCGACTCATCTTCTCGAGTGGCACGACGGGCAAGCCCAAGCCGATCGCGGTGTCGTCAGACCTCATGGCCCAGCGTGCCGACCACTCGGTCGCCACCCGACCGGCCGGCTCCTCGTACTTCTGCGCTCTCGACTTTTCCACGACCGCCGGTTTGCGGACACTGTTGTGGTGTCTTCGCGAGGGGCTCTCCTATCTCGTCCCCGGCGATGGCGGGCGCAATCTGGCCCAGATGAAGCGACACCTAGTCGACGTGGCCACTATGTCACCAGACCAAATGAGAACGCTCTTGCAGGCCGCCGAGTCGGCCGGCGAACACCTCCCCGCGCTTCACTCGGTGGTGTACGCCGGCAGCTTCCTCGACCCGAAACTGGCAGAGCGATTCCGAAACTGGTTCGGTGTCAAGCTCTTCACCAGCCTCGGCTCCACCGAGGCTGGCATCATCACCGTCCGCCCCTATGAATCAGACGACTCGAGCGATGTGGGCTATATCGTAGATGACCTCGAGTTCGAAATCGTTGACGAAAACGATCAACCACTCCCCACCGGCACAGTGGGGAAGATTCGATATCGCCGGCCACGCGACCCCGTGGAGTACTTCCGTGACCCGGATGCCACGGCCCGAGTCTTTCGCCACGGTTGGTGCTATCCCGGTGACCTCGGTGAACTCACCGACGATGGTCGACTCCTGTTACGTGGGCGCGCCGATGACTTAGTAAACGTGGGTGGCGTCAAAGTTGATCCATCCATCTTTGACCCCGTGGCGCGCGAGGTCATCGGTGTCACCGACGCGGCCGGCTTTAGCTTCCGCGAGCCCAACGGCAGCGAAGTGCTCGCCGTCGCCGTGGTGACGACCTTCGGTTTTCGCGAACAGGAGTTGCTCGACGCTCTGGCTCAGGCCTTTGGCACTCGTCAGCCCACGGTCGTCGTGCAGATCGAAGCGATTCCCAAGACCGCCACCGGTAAGACCATGCGCAGCGAACTCGCGACTCTCGTCGAACAGGGCCTTGCCGCCACTCCCCCTACGACTTAAAGAGGAAGGCCGCTTCTTCTTCGTCCACGAAGAGTCGCAACTCTTCGATGAGTTCGGGATGATCACTCAGGCTGGGGCTCGTGGCTACGAGTTCATTGGCCACGTCACGCGCCAGCTCCAAGAGATCCTTATCACGAGCCAACGAGGCCAGCTTCAAGTCACTTCGACCTCGCTGTCGCGATCCGAGAATGGTCCCTTCACCTCGCAGCTCTAAGTCCACCTCGGCCAGATAAAAACCATCGGTCGACTTCACGAGTGCCTCGAGTCGGGCATTGCCATCGGGCGTCGTCGGTTCACCAAAAAGAAAGCAGAAGCTCTCGAGCGAACTACGTCCCACGCGACCACGAAGCTGGTGCAACTGCGCAATTCCGAAGCGCCAGGCGTCCTCAATCACCATGACGGTGGCCTCAGGAACGTCCACGCCAACTTCAATGACGGTGGTGGCCACCAGCACCTGGAGATCGCCTCGGCGGAATCGCTCCATGGCCATCTCTTTTTCGACGTCCTTCATTTGGCCGTGCAACAGACCAACGCGCAGGCCGTTGAGTTCTCCCGCCTCAAGTCGGTCCCGTTCGGCCACCGCGCTGGCCGCCTCAATCTTTTCCGAACCTTCGACGAGCGGACAGACGACAAAGGCTCGCCGACCGGCCGCCACTTCGTCGCGCACCTTCTGCCACGACGCGGCCTCATCCTCTTCTGAACGGGCCCACGACGTGTGCACGGGACGTCGACCTTGGGGCATTTCGTCGAGAATGGTCGAGTCGAGATCACCAAAGAGCATCAGGGCCGCGGTGCGGGGAATCGGTGTGGCCGTCATGACTAGCAGGTCGGGGTCGACGCGCTCATCACTACTGCCGCGACCCTTCTCGCGCAGAGCAGCGCGCTGCTCGACGCCAAAGCGGTGCTGTTCGTCAATAATCACGAGACCCAGCGATCGATACTCCACGTCGTCGGTTATGAGTGCGTGGGTGCCCACGATGATGTCGGCATCGCCTCGGGCAATCGCCTCGAGAGCACGGCGGCGCTCCGGCGCCTTCAGTTTGCCCGAGAGGAGCAAGACGTTGATAGGTCGTCGTCCGCCGAGGACACGCTCGTCAGCCAGGGTCAGACCCTCTAGGTCAGAACGCAGTGAGGCAACGTGCTGTTCGGCCAGCACTTCGGTGGGGGCCATCAGGGCGGCCTGACGGCCGCCGTCGATGACCGCCAACATGGCAGTGAGGGCCACCACGGTCTTGCCTGATCCAACATCGCCCTGCAAGAGACGGTGCATCGGATGAATTGAACCGAGGTCCGTGAAGATGGCCGTAAGTGCCCGGCGCTGCGCGCCCGTGAGGGCGAAGCGGTGATTGGCGAGGAACTGACGAACGAGCGACGACTCCCCGGCCGCGAGCCCGCCGGGTGGCACGTCGATATCACTCGCACTCACGTGGTGCTGAATACCGAGGGCGTCGCGTTCAACACGCGCTCGGCGGAGGGCCAAGAGCAACTGCAGTCGAAGAAACTCATCAAAGACCAGCCGTCGTCGAGCCGGCGGCACGTCGCCGAGTTCGGCCGGTGCATGAATACCGCGAAAGGCGATCGATCGATCGACGAGGTCGTGGCGCTGACGTAGCGAATCTTCGAGTGGGTCCGAAAGCTCCCCGGCTCGACGCAGCGACTCCTCGACGAAACCACCGATCTCCCAACTAGTAAATCCGGCCTTGCCCGAGGCCGGATAGATCGGCACCACTCGACCAACCCGGCTGGGGTCACGCTCAACGCCGGAAGCTCCGACGATGACGTCCACCACCGGGTTGGTCATCTGTCGTGCGCCCCGATACTCGGTGACCTTGCCAAAGAACATGGCCTGCGTGCCCGGGGGTAACTGGCGCTCCCGCCAGACCTGGTTGAAAAAGACGATCTTGATGGTGTCGGTGCCGTCCGACACGGTCGCCTCCACCATGGCCTTACCGTTTTGGGTGCGACGAGAGCTGACCTTCTTGACTTCGGCAAAAATCGCAATCTCCTCACCGACGTTGAGGTCGCTGAGGTCGACTTGGCGAGTCCGGTCGACGTAGCGACGCGGGTAAGTCGTAATGAGGTCAAACACAGTGGTGATGCCCATCTGTTCGAGCGAGGCGGCTCGTTTTTCGCTGACGTGGCGCAGTTCACCAACGGCCACGTCGGCGAGACGACGTAACGGGCGTGACCCAGTGGTCACTACTCGATGCCGAAGAGGTACGGGTACAGCGGCTGACCACCCGGGTGGGTCTCAACAATCATGTCGGGGTAGGCCTCGTGGAGGTACTCCGTGATGCGGCGAGTGTTGGCCTGGGTGGCGCCCTCGCCTTCGATGATCGTGATGAGTTCGTGCTGCGGGGTAATCAACTTGTCGAAAAGGCGATTGGCGGCCGACGACACGGACTCGGCAATCGAGATCACGCCCTTGCCGGTAAGGCCAATCCAGTCGCCCACGCGCACTTCACCGGCGTCGGTCGTGGTGTCACGAACGGCCTGGGTGATCTCGGCGGCAATGACGCGACTCGCTGAAGCCGACATCTCACTGACGTTCTCTTCGGCCGAGGCACTCGGGTCGTAGGCCAGCAGGGCCGCGAAGCCTTCCACGATGGAGTTGGTCGGCACGACGGTGACAGGAAAGTCAACGAGGGCCGCGACCTGTTCGGCCACCGGTCGGATGTTCTTGTTGTTCGGAAGGATGACGACCTGCTCAGAACCGGTCGACTTGGCCGCTTCGACGAGCTCAGCCGTCGATGGGTTCATGGACTGGCCACCCTTGACGAGCGTGCGGACACCGAGCGAGCGGAAGATGCGACCGACGCCCTCGCCAACCACCACGGCGACAATGGCCGTTGGTGGTGCTGGTTCATCGGAGACCTCTTCGTTCAGCTGACCGGCGTGGCCCTCGCGGACCCACTTCTCCTCGACCACTTCATCGAGCAGGTCGGTGACGCGAATCTGACGGGGTCGACCAGCGTCGAGGGCTGCCTCAATGGCGGCACCGACGTCGTCGGTGTGAATGTGGCAGTTGTAGAGGCCTTCGCCACCGACAATCACGATCGAGTCACCAATACCGGCCCAGACTTCCTTGAAGGCCGGCATCTTGGTGTCATCGGCGTCGAGCAGGTACATGACCTCGTAGCGCAGGTCGGCAATGCCGCCTTCGCCGTGCTCCTTACTCGGCTCCTGGGCGTGAACGTCGATGGACTCAACGGCCGGAGCGACCGGTAGGGCGTCCCCGGTTACGTGGTGCTGGAATGCGTCCAGCAAGAGCAAGAGTCCCGTTCCGCCCGAGTCAACGACCCCGGCCTGCTTCAGAACCGGGAGCTGCTCGGGGGTGTACGCCAGAGCGGCCGCGGCGGCTCCTCGAGAGGCTCGCACGAGGTTCTCGAGCGATCCGGTGGCGCTGGTCGCACCGACGGCAGCGGCCCGAGCGACCGAAAGAATGGTGCCCTCAATCGGACGGACGACTGCCTGGCGGGCCAGGACGTCGGCGTGCACCAGGGCATCGGCGAGGAGCGGGGCCTCAATCTCGGGCACGACGCGGAGTTTTTCCATGAGCCCGCGGAGCAACTGGGACAAAATAACGCCGGAGTTGCCTCGGGCGCCCATGAGCGATCCGTGAGAAACGGCCTTACAGACGGCCATCATGTCGGCGTCGGCAGCCAGCTCGTCGAGCTCCTTGACGACCGATTCAATCGTCAGGGTCATGTTTGTGCCGGTGTCACCGTCGGGCACGGGGTAGACATTGAGGCGGTTAATTACCTCTTTGTGGGATCGCAGCAGGTCGGCAAAGGTGCCGATTACAGCGCGGAGGTCAGCGGCCGACAGTGTCGTTGGATTGGGCATTAGCGGAAATGCTACAATCGAAAGTCGGATTTAGGTGGGTGCACAGCCCGCCCTCAGAACTCGAATTACCAGGAGAACGAACATCATGGCCTCAGTTTGCGAACTTTGCGGTAAGAAGCCCTCATTCGGCATGAACGTCTCCCACTCCCACCGTCGCACCAAGCGCCGTTGGAACCCAAACATTCAGCGCGTTCGTGCCGTTATCAACGGTTCACACACCCGAGTGAATGTCTGCACTGGCTGCCTGCGCTCCGGCAAGGTCACCAAGCCGGTCCGCAGCACCTACACGGCCTAGTCGCCTTCTTCTTACAGTTCGTGCTGCCAGCCAGCACGCTCGAGTGGCGCACCCTTTAACGTCCGCACGCCAACTTCACGTACGACGAGACCAATGGCGATTGGCGTCGAGAGGCCTCGACGATGAAACGTGTCAAGTAACCGGTCGGGATCGGCCGTCGTCATGATCAGCTCGTAGTCCTCTCCCCCACCAATGGCTTCGGCCTCGGTGGCCCCGTCGGCGACCGGCAGTTCGGTCAGCACAAAACCGACACGTGATGCATCGGCCAAACGGTTGAAGTCAAGACCAAGTCCGTCAGAGAGATCCATCATGGCGTTCACTCCGGCGTGGCGGGCCGCCAGGCCTTCGGCCAGTCGGGGCCACGGGCGCCGGTGAGCCACGACCAAAGGATCGTCGAGTGGTGCACCTTCACGGCGGCGGCGAAGCCCTGCCGCCGAGCGGCCCAATGGTCCGGTGACAAAGATTGTGTCACCGGGTCTGGCGTCGGCTCGAAGCACTGACCCCTTGCCAGGCGTCTCGCCGATCACGGTGACGGCTACGGAAACATCACGTGAACGGGTTAGGTCGCCACCGACGATTGGACAGTGGGTCATCGCCGCGGCGTCAGCGATACCGCGGTGCAACTCTTCGAGGTCGGTGCCGGGCGGCGAGGAGACTGCGATCACCGCCGCTCGGGGACGTCCGCCCATCGCGGCCAGGTCCGAGACGGCCGAGGCGACGGCCTTAAAGCCGAGGTCCTCGAGTGGGAAGAGCGAAGTGTCGAGGTGAACCCCTAAGACTGCAACGTCGGTCGAAATGAGAGTTTCGCCCACAATTGGGGCTAAAACAGCGGCATCGTCGCCAATGTGCACTTCGCCAGAGGGGATTGTGTGTCGCCCCACGATGGCAGCGATACGCTCCAGTACGGCATCCTCGCGCCTAACTGGTTCCTGAAAGGGAACGGGTGGGAAGTTAGACGCGGGCAACGCCTCGTCCTAACTGGGCGACGTGAGCAATCACGAAAGAAAAGGAAGAAGAACAGGTGTCAGCCCCAACCAACAACCAGCGACTAATCCAATGGGTTGAAGAAGTCGCCGCACTCACTACCCCCGATCGTATCCACTGGTGCGACGGCTCGGCCGAAGAGTACGACGAACTCTGTCAACTGCTCGTGGACAACGGAACGTTCACCAAGCTGTCCGACGCCAAGCGTCCGAACAGCTACTACGCCGCCAGCGACCCAGGTGACGTGGCTCGTGTTGAAGACCGTACGTACATCTGCTCCGAAAAAGAGATCGACGCCGGCCCCACCAACAACTGGACCGACCCCACCGAAATGCGCAAGACCCTCAACGGTCTCTTCGCCGGCTCCATGAAGGGACGCACCATGTACGTGGTGCCCTTCTCCATGGGACCGCTCGGCTCCAACATCTCGCACATCGGTGTTGAGATCACCGACTCGGCCTACGTGGCCGTCTCGATGCGCATCATGACCCGCATGGGTAAGGGCGCGCTCGAGGTCCTGGGTGACAAGGGCGACTTTGTCCCCTGCCTCCACTCAGTCGGCATGCCTCTCGCCGACGGTCAGGCCGATGTGCCCTGGCCGAGCGACGCAGAGAATAAGTACATCGTCCACTTCCCCGAGACCAAGGAGATCATCTCCTACGGTTCGGGTTACGGCGGTAACGCGCTGCTCGGTAAGAAGTGCTTCGCCCTTCGTATCGCCTCGACGATGGCTCGTGACGCCAACTGGCTCGCCGAGCACATGCTCATCTTGAAGCTCACGAGCCCCGCTGGCGAGACCCGCTACGTCACGGGAGCCTTCCCGAGCGCCTGCGGTAAGACGAACCTCGCGATGCTCATCCCGACCCTGCCCGGCTGGAAGGTCGAGACGGTCGGTGACGACATCTGCTGGATGAAGCCCGGTCCGGACGGTCGCCTCTACGCGATCAACCCCGAAGCTGGCTTTTTCGGTGTGGCTCCCGGTACCAACATGGAGACCAACCCGAACGCCATGTACACAGTCGAGGCGAACTCCATCTTCACCAACACGGCCCTCACCGCCGACGGCGACGTCTGGTGGGAAGGCATGGGTGAGCCACCAGCAGGACTGACCGACTGGAAGGGCCAGCCTTGGACCAAGGAACTGGGTACACCCGCTGCACACCCCAACGCTCGTTTCACGACGCCCGCAGCGCAGGACCCCGCCATTGCCGCCGAATGGGAAGACCCCGCCGGTGTGCCAATTGACGCCGTCTTGTTCGGTGGTCGCCGCGCCAGCGTTATTCCGCTGGTCTTTGAGTCATTCGACTGGGATCACGGTGTGTTCCTCGGTTCGATCATGGCCTCGGAGACGACAGCCGCTGCCGCCGGTGCCGTTGGCAACCTGCGTCGCGATCCCTTCGCCATGCTGCCCTTCTGCGGCTACAACATGGCCGACTACTTCGGCCACTGGTTGAAGATGGGGGCCGTCGCTGACGCCACCAAGCTGCCGAAGATTTTCTACGTGAACTGGTTCCGTAAGGGTGACGACGGTCGTTGGCTGTGGCCTGGTTACGGCGAAAACAGCCGCGTCCTCGAGTGGGTCTTTGAGCGCTGCGCCGGTCGCGGTGACGCTGAAGAGACTCCAATTGGATTTGTTCCGAAGAAGTCGGCACTCAACGTTGACGGACTCAACGTCACCGACGCCGACCTCACCGAGCTGCTCACCGTCAACCTTGACGAGTGGCGTACCGAAGTCGGCAGCATCCGCGAGCACTACGCCACCTTTGGTGACCGGCTGCCCGCCAAGCTGCACGCTCAGGTTGACGCACTGGAACAGCGTCTTAAGTAGTCCACGTTCGCAAATGCCCCCACCGCAGGGTGGGGGCATTTCGCGTTTCTAGGGGCGCTTTCGAACGAAACGACGCCCGAGACCGTAGGTCAGTCCGGTGCCGAGACAAAAGATCGCCATGATGGCGTCACCGACTTGGAACCCCATAGAGATAGCCACCGGAATAATGGCCCCCATCACCCAGAGAAGTTGCTGACGAACGGCGAACTTCGCAAATGTGCGGCCTTGCTCCCCCGGCGGCACGTGCTGCTGGGTGATTGAGTCAAAGCTCGGTTGAGCAATGGCTCCGGCCAACCCGACGACGGCCGAGAGGGCAACCTGACCAACAATTGATGGCTGCCACCAGAGATACGCCGTCGCAAGCCCCACCACGATGTGGGCCCACGCCAGCAACGTGGCATCTTCACGGGCGCCGTGGAGTCGCGTCACAATTGCCAGGCCCACGAGCGATCCGACACCGGTGGCCGCCAGGGCTAGTCCAAACCACCCGAGCGATGCGTGGTGGTGGCGAAGACCAAAGACCAAAAGAAAACCTAAAAAGCCAGTGGCGAAGCGAAGAAAAGACATCGCCGTGAGACCCCACGCAACTTCGACTTCGTTGCGCTCACCCGTGGGGCTCTCCCAGGGGCTTTCCGTAGTGTCGTCGTGCTTGGCGCGCGGACGGGGTAGTCGAAAACTTGCGACACCAGCCAAGAAGAAGACGAAGGCCGCGACGTCCAGCACGGTGGCGGCGCCGAAGACTTTTTGCACTGCAGCACCAATAAGACCAAGGATGAGACCGGCACCGGTTCCGAGGAGTGTGAGCTGGGCATTGAAACCGGCAAAGCCCTTGGCCTTATTCGCCGCCGTTCCGGGCCAACCGGCCGCGTCTTGATTCTGCGTGGGAGCCGGCATCTGATTGGTTCGAGACATCTCGGGAACCAAGGTGCCTCGGGTAACCACGTACAGCTTTGATGCGACGAGCACCGCGAAGGCTTCGGGAAAGAGAAGCCACGAATTGAGATGGCGACTCATGAGCCAGCAGAGAACGATACGACTTAGCCCCGAAACGGCAACGATGATTCGTCGACCATTGGCCGATCGGTCAATGAGTGGTCCAAGGAGTGGCGAGACAATCGCAAATGGGGCAAAGGTGAGGACGAGGTAGGCCAGGACCTTGCTCTTGGCCTCAGTTGGGCTGACCGAAAAGAAGAGCGACCCGGCGAGCGACACAGTGACGAGGGTGTCGCCGGCCACCATAGCCACGTGGACGGCCGCCAGGCGCCCAAAACTGGTCGTTTGGTCAAAGAGGTCAAGAAGGGCAACCCAAACGAGGGAGAAGAAACCGCGGCGCGCCATGACGACCACAGGCTAGAAGGTGGAGCGCGCCAGAAGCCTGACTGCTAGAACCTCGGTATGCATCTTCAGTGGTTCTTTGCCAATCTTCCCCTCGCCTACGCCACGGCTTTGGCGTGGGCTCTTCTCGCCTTCGCAACTTCGTTTGTGGTTAAGCGCCACGCGATTATTGACGTCTTTTGGGGATCGGGATTTCTCGTCGTTTTACTCGAGAGTCTGTTTGCGAGCCACCTCCACGGGGGCATGGACCACGAGACCATGCACATCTCGAATAGTTCGGTGAGCCACTGGGTCCACCTCAGCCTGCTCATTGCGGTGGCGCTATGGTCGCTACGACTTTCTCTCTACCTCGCCCTGCGTCAGCGTGGAACTGGCGAAGACACTCGATACGTGGCCATCTTGAAGAACGCCAAGGGTAAGAGCGATACCACGAAGGCGCTCAAAATCATCTACTTCACGCAAGGAACACTGCTCTTCTTGGTCTCAATCCCCCTACAGTTCGTGGCCTTTGCTTATCGCGTCTCCGTACCCGCGCTAACCATCATCGGCCTAGCACTCGCCCTCGTTGGCTTTCTCTTTGAAGCCATTGGCGACGACCAACTTCGCCGCTTCATCGCCAATCCCGCTAATCACGGGACCACGATGAACCGCGGTCTGTGGAAATACACCCGGCACCCCAACTACTTCGGCGAAGCCGTTCTGTGGACTGGGTACTACCTCGTGGCCTGTTCGGTTCCCTGGGGATTCTTGACCATCGGATCATCGCTCCTGATGATTTACCTGGTTACATCACTCTCCGGTAAGCCCATGCTGGAACGCAAGCTGAGCAAGACTCGAGAGGGTTACGCGGAATATATTGCTACCACTAGCTCCTTCATACCTCGCCCACCGAAGAAGCTGCACTAGAGAGGACTGTCATGTTCGATTTGATCCCCAAGGCTCTCCACGTCGGTCAAGACGAACTCCCCTTCGTCGACATCGGTGACGGCAGTTCCATGCAAGTCCTCCACATCGACCTCGACCGTGACCTCTGGGTCGTTCGCACACGTTTTCAGCCCGGCTACCAAGTCATGACCCACCGCCACACCGGTGACGTCTACGCCTTCACCTTGAGCGGTTCGTGGCACTACCTCGAATACCCGGAAGTGAATCGCACCGGTTCGTACCTCTTTGAGCCGGCCGGTTCGACCCACACGCTCAACGTGCCAGCAGAAAACAGCGAGGTCACCGACGTCTTCTTTGCCATCTTTGGTAAGAACGAGAACCTCGATGCTGAGGGCAATGTCGTCTCCGTCTGGGATGCAGCCTTTATCAACCAGGTCTACCGATTGCTCTGTGAGGCCCAGGGTTATCCGGCGCCCAAGATTGTTGGCGTCGACATCGTCTAGTTCGAAAAGCAGCCCTGGCGATAGATCGCTTCGGGCAAGACCCCCGCAACACAGGTAACCGTGCGGTCAGTCGGCCACCAGGCGTTCAGATCGGGTCGCCAGCGCAGCACCACCGTTACCCCAATGGTGTGACCCGCGTTTTCGACGTCGGCCCAAAGAAAAGACCACGGGCCGTTGCAGCCGAAACTGGTGACGCGAACGACCTTTCCATCCCCCATCTGGCTCAAGTCTCGGGCCAGGGTTGGTGCGCTGCACGATGATGACAATGGCTCGAAGGCGCTGGCCGCGGCTTGAGGTCGGGTCGCCCCAAGGAGCAGGAGCGTTGCTGCCAATACAAATGCTGCGGCGAGTCGTAGGCTCTTCATAACGACATTTGACCACGTTTTGAAACGAGTTCATGTTCACTGCAAAGGACCACCATGCTGATTGCCACAACCAACGACGCCCCCGGCTACAAGATCACCAAACTCATCGGTGAAGTCAGCGGACTAACGGTACGCACCCGCCACATTGGTGCCCAGCTCGGCGCTTCGCTGAAGTCAATTGTTGGCGGCGAACTGGCCGGCATGACTCGCCAACTGGCCGAGGCTCGAAGCGAGGCTATGGACCGCCTCAAGGAGTCGGCGGAGGCACTGGGCGCCAATGCCGTTATCGCCATGCGGTTTGACTCCAACGAGCTCGGTGGCGTCTACCAAGAGATCTTGGCCTACGGCACCGCAGTGGTTGTTGAACCTCTGAACTAATTTCCTTCAGCGGCAAAGAGCTCTTCAATGCGAGCTCGCCATGAGATCGACTCTGTCGAGACACCCGATTCGTGCATCGCGTCTCGCTCGGTCCGGAGCGACTTCGCCACCGAGGCGACGCCCCGTGGCAACGTGGCGCGAACGTGGTCTCGGAGATACTGTGCCAACGCGGGGGCCGAACCCTCGGATGAGACCGAAACCGTCACGGGACCCTCCCGGTGCACTGCGGTAAAGAAGAAATCGCATCGACCTGGGTCGTCGACGACGTTGAGCCAGATTCCCCGAGCGTTTGCTTCAGCGACCACGAGATCATTGACCTCGGGCACGCCCGTTGCGGAGATGACGAGATGAAACCCTTCAAGATCGCCGGGGGTATATCGCCGTGCTTCGTGGTGCACGCCCTCGGGCAAGGACACCAAGACTTCAGGGGAAATGACGGTGATGTTCGCCCCCTGCTCGAGGACCAGGGCGATCTTGCTGGCCGCTACTTTCCCAGCGCCAAGGACGAGTACGCGCTTGTTGGTAAGCGACAGGGCGAGTGGCAGCATTACCAGCTGGCGGTTGCCAGTTCGGCGCTGAGTCGAGAGAGCGCCAGTGCCGCCACCGCACCAATCACGATGATGGCGGGATTGGCGATCTCGGTATCGGCCAGTGCCGCAAGGTGAGTGCGAATCGTGCGCTGTGTTGACGTGTAGGCCCGCTCGATCACGGCGACCGGTGTGGCGTCATGCAATCCTCCGGCGATCAGCTGGCGCGCGATCTCGGCCCGATGCGCGACGCCCATCAGGACGACCAGTGTCAAGTCGGGATTGGCGAGCCGCTCAAACGAGTTGCACTCTCCGTCGAGAAGATGGCCCGTCACGATGGTGACTCCACGAGACACTCCGCGGTGCGTCACGGGGATGCCCGCAGCCAGGGGGCCACTGAGCGACGACGAAAGGCCGGGGACAATGTCGCAGGCATATCCGGCGGCGCGCAGCGCCATCATCTCTTCGCCACCTCGGCCAAAGACGAAGGGATCGCCACCCTTGAGGCGGACGATGCTCCTGCCAGTCGCCGCCAAGGCAACGAGGATGTCGTTAATCGACTCTTGACTCGAGGAACGACCTGGAGTTTTGCCGACGTCAATCATTTCTGCGTCGTCTCGCGCGAGATCGAGCACCGATTGGTCGACCAGGCGGTCGTAGACAACGACATCGGCTTGGCCGAGGAGCCTCGCGGCCCGCACCGTGAGGAGATCGGCATCGCCGGGGCCGGCCCCGATCAATGTGACGCTCACTGCACACCTCGCCGGTGTGCGAAGTCACCAAAGGATTCGTTCTCGTCTCCACTGCTGGCCCACGCATCCAAGAGCGGTGCGACAGTGGCGGCCAAGTCGACAACTTTCACCTTTTCAAACGCCAGGCTGGCCAGCCGGTCACCCCGCTTCGAACCACCGACGTAGATGTCATAGGTCGACTTGGTCCGGCCCACGATGCCGATCTCAGCAACGGCCGGACGGGCGCAACCATTTGGGCAACCGGTGACTCGCAGCGTTACCGGCCGCCGCGCCAGACCGCGCGTCTCGAGTGCTGACTCGAACTGCGAGACGATGTCGCTCAGAACTCGCTCAGACTCGGTAAGTGCCTGGCTGCAAGTCGGCAATGCCGGACAAGCCAGAGCGGATTTTTCAATTGGGCCCAAGTCCTCGGCACTGCGCACCCCGGCAGCCAGAAGCGCTTGTTGGACAAATGCCCGCTCGTCCTCTGTGATGCCGTCGATGATGATGTCCTGCTGAGCCGTCAAGTAGAACCGGACCGGAAGAGCCGTGGCGAGTTGACGAAGTGCTGAGCGTGTTTGCGTGCGCTCGTCGTCGCGGATTCGACCAGCGGCGACCCGCACGCCAACTCGCCAGAGGCCGTCGCGGTGTTGCGACCAACCGAGGTGGTCGTGGCGGTCGAACTCAGTGGGTAGATCGAGCGGTGCCGCGAGACTCCGGCCGAGACGCTGCTCAATCTCGAGACGAAACGCGGGAAGACCGGCGTCGGCAACTACGTACTTCAGTCGCGCACGCTTTCGGTCGGTGCGATCACCAAGGTCCTTGTACGCATCGAGAACGGCCGCAATCACATCGTCCACGTCACTGCGAGGAACAAAAGCCAAGGGCTCACCGAGGCGCGCAAAGGTGTGTTCGTGGGCGTAATTTCTGCCGAGACCGCCGGCCACCACGAAGGTGTAGCCCTCCCCTAGTTCGGGGTGATTTCCAGGAATGAGTCCGAGGTCCTGGGCGTACACGTCGACACAGTTCTCACCGGGATTGGCAATGGCAATCTTGAACTTTCTCGGAAGGTACGTGTCACCGTAGAAGGCGTGTTCGGCCACCGTTTCGCGCGAAGCCGCCAACTGACCATCAACAAAGATCTCCCAGTGCGCCGTCGTCTTGGGGCGGAACTTGGTGGCGAGCGCCAGCGCTTGGTCGCGGTGCGAAGGGTCGTGGTGCGAGGCCTGCAGGTCTGGACACATGACGACATTGCGCACCACATCGCCACAGCCGCCGAAGGATGTCATCATGACTTCATCCAATTCACGGGCGAGCTGGCGCAGATCCCCCTTCACCGTGCCGTGGTACTGGATGGCTTGTCGAGTGGTGAGTCGAATCGTGCCATCAGCGACCGAGTCGGCAATGACGTCAATGGCAAGCCACTGTTCACTCGTCAGAAAGCCACCGGGAACGACGACACGAGTCATAAAGATGTGCTCGAGTTCCTCGCCGGCGAGCGATCGCTCTCGACGGACGTCTCGGTTGTCCTGGGCGTAGATGCCGTGGAACTTGAGGAGCTGCTCGCTATCGCCGTCGAACTTGGGCGACGAGTTCTCAAGCTCGTCATTCAGGGTGCCACGGAGGTAGTCGCTCGCGCGCTTAGCCACCTCAACGGCGGTCTCCTCTTTAACAATCTGCGTCACAGTGCCTCCTAATTGCAACAAACCTTACTGATTTAGTCAGGAATTGGCACATCACCGCCTTCATCAGGGTTTTTGAGATTGAATGCCGTGGACAATTCGCCCATCTATGTCAATCTCATTACAAAGGGCCGGGTCTGAACGTTCGGTTAGGGAATGACTACTACCTTCATAGAAATTGACGAAGGAGTCACCGTGTCGAATCAGAACTGGACCGTAGAGCCCATTACCGGCGCATTCGGTGCCGAACTCAGCGGACCGTTCTTGCGTGGCGTCACTGACCCCACCGAGATTCACGATCTCCTCGCCGAACACCTAGTGCTCGTCTTTCGCAACCAGAACTTGACTCACGCCGAACACTCTCGACTCGCCCACTTAATGGGTGAACCGACGCCGGCCCACCCCGTAGTGCCGGGACACCCCGACTACCCCGAAATGCTGATTCTCGACGCGGCGGCTGGTGGCAAGAACGCCATGTGGCACACCGATGTCACCTTCATTGAAAATCCGCCGCAGATGTCGATCCTCGTCGCAGACGCGGTGCCACCGTACGGTGGCGACACGTTGTGGAGCGACACTCGCACTGCCTACGAGAAGCTGAACCCCGCCCTTCGCTCGGCACTGACGGAGATGGAAGCCGTTCACCGCATCGCTCCCTTGGCGTACTGGGGCGAGCCCTTTGATACCGCACTCACGCGAGACGACGCCGACTACCTCTATGAACTATCGAAGAAGCAGCCGCCGATCATCCACCCGGTGGTGCGCATTCACCCGAAGACCGGTCGGCCGTCACTCTTTGTAAACCCCGGCTTTACGAGCCACCTGGTTGGTTGCTCGCGCATCGAAAGCCAGAATCTCCTCGCCCTTCTCTACGCACACCAGACCCAGCCGGAGTTCACTCTTCGCCACCGTTGGCAACTCGGCGACGTCTTGATGTGGGACAACCAAGCCACCATGCACTACGCAACCGACGACTACGTAAACGTCGATCGCCGCATGCGACGCATCACCTTGCGAGGCACCAAGCCGACTAGCCCTACAGGAGTTGTTAGTCGTGTCGCGACCGATCCGCTGATTGCAGTTCGTTAAGCCGTCTGACTCTTAGCGAGCGCAACGCCGGCGTAGAGCGCAATGCCGGCAGCCATGCCCGACTCATTGATTACCATGCGGTTTGAGTGGTTCGGTGCCGCCTCGAAGAAGTTGACGCCATCGGGGCAGAGCCCGAGAAAGACCATGGCCCCCGGCACCTTCTCCAGGACGTAACTGAAGTCTTCCGCTCCCATCACGGGAGTCGGCATCTCGAGGGCAAAACCTTCGCCAAGCACGCCGGTCGCCACCTGTCGAGACCAGTCGGCCACGGTGTGGTCATTGACGGTGACCGGGTAGCCGAGCTCAACATCAAACTCAGCCGTAGCGCCGTGAGCCGAGGCAATACCGTGCGCGAGCCGCTCGAGTTCGCCACGAACGTACTCACGCGTGAAGGCCGAGACTGTGCGAATCGTGCCGTGAATCTGCGCGCGTTCAGGGATGACGTTGCTGGTTGTTCCCGCAGTGACGTGCGCGATGGTGACTACCGCCGGGTCAAAGGCGTTGATCTTGCGAGTGACCATGGACTGAATAGCGAGAACGAGTTCACAGGCGATAGGAATCGGGTCGAGTGCGGCATGAGGTTGAGATGCGTGGCCGCCACGACCGACAATGTCGATGGTGATCTCGTCAGACGACGCCATAATGGTGCCGCCGCGAGTGCCAATCACCTTGTTCGGTATTGAAGGTGTGACGTGGATAGCAAAGGCGAGGTCCGGCGTGCCAGCGACCTCGAGGAGTCCCTCTTCAATCATGATTTCAGCACCGCCGTGCCCTTCTTCACCGGGCTGGAACATGAAGACCACTCGGCCGTTTAGATCGTCCCTGCGGGCCACCAGGAGCTTGGCAGCGTGGACGAGCATGGACGTGTGGGCGTCGTGGCCGCAGGCGTGCATGACGCCTTCGACCGTGCTCTTAAATGGCTCACTGGTGTCTTCGGGCATCGGGAGCGCGTCCATGTCGCCGCGCAGAAGCACTGTTGGCCCGGGGCGCCCCGTGTCGAGAACGGCCGTGACGCTGCTCAACGCCTTGCCCTTGATGATTGTCAGCCCCAAACCCTCGAGACCCTCAATGACTTTGGCCTGCGTCCGAGGCAAGTCGTTGCCGAGCTCGGGGTGCTGGTGAAGATCGCGCCGGAAGGCAATGGCGGCGGGAAGGAGTAGTTCAGCGTCGGCGAGAAGCCCAGTAAAAGTGTCCATGCGCTAAGTGTACGAAGGGAGGTACGGAATTGAGGGTTTCGAACACCCCGTGAGAGGGCGTTAGACGAGATGTATTTTCTAGTAAATTATTCAAGTCTGTTGCGTTGCAGCAACCGGCAACGTCTCTCGAGTCTGTCGTGAAGCGTTCTACGAACCCCGAGTGTGAGCCGTGTCTACAGAAGAAGCGACAAAGACCGATACGTCATCGACCGTGAGTCGGTGGCACCCCAGTCAGTGGCAGTTGTGGAGTTACCCCACCAAGCCCAGTTTCCGTAACGACATCCAGGGCCTTCGCGCCATTGCCGTTATCTACACCGTCTTTTTCCACTTCGGTATCGCTCGCTACAGCACCGGTGTCGACATCTTCATGGTCATCAGTGGATTTGCGATTACCCGAGTTCTTCTGCGCAGCCGCCTGCAAAAGGGACAGGTTCTCTTTGACCTCAAGGGCTTTTACGCCCGTCGTGTTCGGAGAATTCTTCCCGTTTCCACACTCCTGCTGATTGTCACCATCCTCGCGGCCTACATCTGGCTCGGACCCCTCGGTGGTGCGGGCGACGTCGCTACCGACGCCCAGTGGTCTGCCATTTTCCTTGAGAACTGGCACGCCATTGCCCAGAGCACGAACTATTTCGCTGACACTCAGACACCGTCGTTGCTCTTGCACTACTGGTCCCTGGGTTTTGACGAACAGTTCTATGTGGTCTACCCCATTGTCTTGATCGGCATCATGTCGTGGAGCCCTGAGCGCATTCGCCGCAAGGTCCTCGCCGGCACCCTGATGGCCGTGGTGGTTGCTTCGGCCATCTGGGCCATGATGCAGACCAGCAGCGACCCGCTCATCGCGTATCTTTCGACCTACACGCGCATCTGGGAGATTGCCCTCGGAGGCCTCCTGGCTCTCGTGCCCGAGGAGATCGCGTTCAAGAGCGAGAAGATCAATGCGCTCATTGGTTGGATTTCGCTCTTCACCCTGTTTTTCGCCGGTTACTTCATCTACGCCGACGGGGTTCCGTGGCCCAACGCCATCTACCCCTGCCTGGGCACCCTGGGCATCATTTGGACGGGACGCCGTTCCGGCAAATGGGGCCCCAACGCATTCTTGATGCTCAAGCCGGTGGTCTACGTCGGCAACATGTCCTACTCGCTCTACCTGTGGAACTACATCTGGCTCTACTTGCCGCTTCGCTTCGCTCTACCCGGAGTCACGATGTCGACCCAGGCCGTGGGACCCCGCCTTCTTCAGGTGGCCGCCGGGTTCCTCTGTGCGGTAATTACGTACCACCTCGTTGAGTGGCCGCTGCGTGAATCAACGCTGCTAGAGCGCAAGCTGTGGCTGAACATTCCAATTGGCTTTGGCATGATCGGCATTGTGTTCGTCGTGGCGTGGCTCTGCGGAACCTTCTGGCCCCTGTAACTGTTCTTAGCCATCCCCTCGGACTTATCCCCGAGGCGACTCTGTAGAGCGGCCTTAGAAGCCTTTGGCTCGCAAGACGGCCGTCCAGGTAGGGATAGTGGCCTTGCTGTACTCAATTGTGGTGTGGTCGACGTCTACGTAAATCAGCGTCGAACCCATTACTGGAGGACATATCTTGTTCTGGCAGAACCAGGTCGACGTGGGAATCAACGTGGCCTTGGCCGCCGCCGCTTCCGCAACATCTCGCGCCAACTTCTGGGTGTAACCACTGGCCACCGTGTTTGACGAGCAGACCTGAATGGCACTTGAGTGGAGCGCCAGGCACTTCGGTACGTCAGTCGGAAGAATTGGGCTCGTTCCAATGATGAAACGGCGCACCGCGGGCTGACCGGCAGTCATGGCGTTGAAGGCAGCGGTCATGCCGGCGATCCACTGATTCTGAATGGCGGTGGTCTTGGTGACGAATGCGGCACCGCTGACCCCCATGATGGCGTAGGGGTTGAGCTTCTTGACAGCGGCCGGCAGGTTGGCGTGGAACGTGTTGCATGACACGTAGTTCGACGGGTCGGCAAATGGGCCAGTCTTGGTGGCGGTTACAAACGCCGTGGGGCAGCCGGGGAAGGTAAAAACGGCCAGCTTGTATCCGAGAGCAGCGAAGGCGCCGTCGAGGGCCGGCATCCAGTTGCCGGCGTTGGAGTCACCCCAAAGGACAACGGTCTTGGTTGCGGTCTTATTTCCGTAAATACACGGCTGGGGATTGGCAGCCTGCTCCGGGTGGTCATAGGGGTCACAGATTCGCTGGACGTAGCGACCACCAGAAAGAGCGAAGGGTGTTTGGGTGTGAATGTCGGCCAAGCTCGGCGTGAGGTTGGCCGGAACCTTTTGCAAATTGATCGATGCCAAAATGCGGCTCTCGAGTGACGCGGGGGCTGCAACGGCATTGGCACCGGCCGCCAGGGTGAGCACACCGCAGCCGACCACTGCGGCGATCAAGGAGCGGAGGGACTTAGAGATTTTCATCGGTTTCATTGCTTTCGATTGGGCCAATGTGTGCAACAGGCCAACATTCTAGAGATGAGAAGCTGCCTCTTTGAGTCAGCAGGGCGACCATCAGTCTCACTCAGCTCGTGCTGCGACCGTGCCGTACGATTGCGTTAATGACCCGTCGTCCTACCGCCCTGTTCGCCCTTGGCACGCTCCTCGTGGCCTGCGCGTTGCCAATCAACTCCTCGTGGGCCGTCTCGTCTTCGGATAGACCGAGCCGGGCAGCGTTGGTTGCCATGGTTGCAAAGTCCGTCGGCCTGAGCTCGGTCGGGTCGCTTCAAGCCACCACGCCACCCCTGATGTCTCTAACGCCCGACGATGCATCGTTGCCGCCGCATCGTGTTGGGTGCTGGAGCAACAGCCTTTCCAACGCCTTGGCACGCAAGCCTGAAAAGACGTGTGCGTATGGAGATCTCAAGGCCAAGAATGTTCTGCTCCTAACGGGCGACTCAATTGCGGGCATGTGGCTACCCACGTTTAATGCCATTGGCCAGAGCCATCATTGGAAAGTTGTGTTTCTAGGGATGCGGGGATGCGCGCCGTGGGGCAGCCCGAACGATCCTTCGTTTGTGCTCTACGGAACAATCACGACCCAGCAGTGCTCAACCTTTTCTGAGGAAGTGGCTCGCTGGGCCATTGATCACCGGCCGCGGGCGATTTTCTTGGCTGGTCGCGCCTACCCCAAGGGCAGAAACTTCGACAAGACGCCGGCCCTCGGGCCATTCAAGGTGGCGCTCGGCCAAGCGATGAAGAGACTGCGTCCGAGCGGTGCCTCGTTATTCATCATGGGGCCAACCCCTCGGTACAGCTACAAGACCGTAGGGCTCGAGCCGAAAGACTGCCTGGCCGGCCTGCGGGGGCTGAAGAGTTGCCAACTCGCCCCGAAGGCGCTCATCCCCTCAACCGAGGCGACTGTTGAGCAGTACTACAACGACGCCAATCGCATTCACCTCGTCGACACCAGGCCGTTCTTTTGCACCAACAAAAAGTGCACCATCGTGGTGGCGGACCACAGTTCGCGACACCTCATCTACTTCGACGGCGTCCACATCAATCGGTACTACGCCGAGTGGATTTCCAATGCGGTTTGGGAGCTCCTCGCTCCCAACCTGAAGTAGTGACACACCTGTAGGGCCGGTGGGGATCGAACCCACGACCGAGGGATTATGAGTCCCCTGCTCTAACCACTGAGCTACAGCCCCTTTGACTTGGTACAAACTACCGCCGGTGACCGCGTCATCCTCGTAGCGGACAAAACCCCACCGTGCCAGGTGAGTCGCTCATCTTCTAGAGGCTGTCCGTAGCACTCAAGTGACGGCATCGTTTGCCTCGTTGGAGGAGCTTGCGCTGGCGCTTCGTGCAGTTCGCTAGGAGACCACGGTTGCGGATGCAACGAGTCAAGAATCCGCCGCTTGCGACCATCCATTCGGTATTTTCGAAGTGGAGTGAGGATGTGAAGAATTTGAGGAAAATGGCCGATGTCCCAGTGCCCAGAAGACCACAGTTCTAAAAGTGATCAAAACTCCTGCAAGACATGCGGGGAGCAGCTAAAGCCATACGGCACTCCTCGACCGGCCCAACCAGCCAACGGCTCGTCCCAGTCTTCAAGAACGGTGTGCTGTCTGGCTGCCTAACTGCCTTGTTCATTGTTGGTGCAATTCTCGTTGGGCTGTTCATAGACGGCTACCACATGTTTCGAGTGCAGAAAGGCGTAACAAACGCACCGAGAACTCCCCTTGGAATTCGAAACGCGCAGCGTGGGCTGGTGCAGCCCGTTGTACATTGACGTCTTGTGGAAAGCCAACAGCGTCGTCGAACCAGTGGCGTCATACTCGCACTCACCACACTCGTCGCCGCAGCAACGTTGAGTGGTTGTGGAGCTCGTCAATCGATACCGCAGCAGAGCGGTTACGGCCTCCAGGGCGCACCGACACCGGCGCAGCAGCGAGCGACGTTGACTTCCTCGCACGCCTACCGAGCACTCATCGTGCAGTCCAGTCAGCATTTTGCGTCAGCGGCGACGGCGCTACGAGACGCTGTGCTCCGCAACGATCTCCCAGAGGCCCGGCGCCAATGGGCCATTGCGCAATATAACTTCGACCTCGTTCGCTCCCAGCTCACCGATCGGTCGACGACCGAACTCTCGATGGCAGGTCGACTCCAAGACCAGCCATTCTTCATTGGCCGAACTGGACTGCACGCCGTCGAAGCCGACCTCTTCGGCGCCTCCACCACCACGCTTCGTGCCGATGCCGAAACGCTGGTCACCTACGGGACGGTCTTGGAGTTTGGACTACTTCGAGCCCAGCGCACGCCGTCCGCAATGTTGCTCACCACCGTTGAAAATCTTGGCTGGACCGTGACCAACGTTCTTGACCACCCTCAAGAGCTCTACGCCAGGTGCAACCTGCTCGACGTAGCGGCGTCGATTGACTTAGCAACGTCGGTGCTCAACGCCTCGAAACCAATTGCCGAGCTGGTCTCGCCGCACGAGTTTGCCACGGCCACGAGGCGTCTCGCCGACCTCCAAGGCACGCTTCGGGCCGCTACCACCACGCAACACGACGGCGTCAACAGCACGCCGGATACTTCGGTCAGCGCGGCTCAGTGGCGCCTACTCGCAGTTCAGATCAACGCACTCATGACCCCGTTGTCGGCACTCAGCGGCGACCTCGACGGCTACGGGACTGGAAGGACGTACGCGTGACGAGCTACCCCCCACCCATGGACAGCCCTGCGGGCGACCTCTCACGGCGCGGACTTCTTCGTGGCGTCGGACTCTTGGCCGCCGGCGTCGCAGCCGGCTCTGTCATTACCCCACATGCCACGTCCTCGACACCGTCTGCCGACCCGCGGGGAACGGTGCCTTTCTTCGGCGTTAACCAAGCGGGTATCGCCACTCCCCCGCCCGACCATTTCATCCTGGCGGCCTTTGACGTCACCACGAGCGACGCCTCACTTCTTCGCTCGATGCTGAACGACTGGACCGATGCCGCGCACGCCATGTCCCTCGGACGCACCATCGGCGAAACCAATAATCCCTACCGACCACCAGTGGACTCTGGTGAAGCCGATGGACTCGGTCCGGCGAATCTCACGTTCACCATCGGCTACGGCCCATCACTCTTTGACGAACGGTTTGGTCTCGCCTCACAGCGCCCACTGTCACTGCAGGAGCTGCCTCCGTTTGTAGGCGACAACCTCAATCCACTCGAGAGCGACGGGGACGTCGTGATGCAGATCTGCAGTGACGACCCCCAGGTCAACTTTCACGCCGCGCACACCCTCGCCCGACTGGGCGAAGGTGTCGTGTCCGTGCGGTACATGCACATTGGCTTTGGCCGCACTTCGGCCGTCACGGCCGATCAAGAGACGACGCGAAACCTGTTGGGCTTTAAAGACGGCACCAACAATTTGCAAGTCAACCGTGAGGCCAACTTCGACCACCACGTCTGGGTCGCGAACGATCAACCCTCCTGGATGGCGCACGGGAGCTACTTGGTCTCACGGAAGATCAGAGTCAATCTCGAACTGTGGTCGGCCAACTCTCTCGACACCCAAGAGGCCATCATTGGTCGAGCCAAGAAATCAGGGGCACCACTCAGCGGCACATTGGAACACGACACGCCGGACCTTAAGGCGCAGGATGCTCGCCGAAACTACGTCATTCCGTCCGATGCGCATATACGGGTCGCCGCACCGAGCCAAAACGGCGGCCGCGTGATTCTGCGCCGAGGATTTGGCTTTGTCGACGGCATCGACCAAACCACGGGTCAGATTGCCTGCGGCCTTCACTTCGTCTGCTTCCAACGCGATCCCCAGGATCAGTTTGTCTCTATCCAGCAGAACCTGGCCGTGAACGACGCGCTGATGCGTTACATGTCACACGAGGCCAGCGTCGTAGTGGCCTGCCCCGGGGGACTTCACGTCGGTCAGCGATGGGGAAATCAACTCTTCGCGTGAGTTACTGCGGTAGCAAAGGTTTTTTGCTACGTTAGAAAAAAACAAGGGGGGGCTTTGTGAAAATAGTGAAACATTTGTGTGCGGGGGCGTTCGCCCTCGCACTTCTCGCGGGAGGGTTCTCGGTGCTCGATGCGCCGAAGGCCAACGCGGGTAGCACCATCGGTCGGATTCTGACCGTTGGTACGTATAAGGGCATTGCGGGTGAGTACACCTCGATCCAGACCGCGGTAAATGCCGCTCAGCCGAACGACTGGATTCTGGTGGCGCCCGGCGACTATCGCGAAACGAATGACATGACGCACGTGCCGGCCGACGCCGACCTCGAAAAGGGAAACTTCGGCTCCGTCTTAGTCACAAAGAAGAATCTGCACATTCGAGGTCTGGACCGCATCACGACCATCGTCGATGGCACCAGCTCGGGGGCGCCGTGCAACAACGTTCAGGGCAACCAGAACTTCGGCCCGCTCGACTCGAACAGCCGCAACATCGGTCGTAACGGCATTGTGGTGTACAAGGCCGACAACGTCGACATCTCCAACCTGACGACCTGCAACTTCCTCAGTGGTACCGGTGACACCGGTAACAACATTTGGTGGAACGGTGGTGCCGGAACCGGCAAGAACGGCCTGACGGGCTATTCCGGTAGCTACCTGACGGCGACGAGCACCTACTACTCGGGTAACTCGACGTCCGCCACGTACGGCATCTTCTCGTCCGACGCCAATGGATCGGCCACCACCGTGTGGGATCACATCTACGCCTCGAACTTCAACGACTCGGGAATGTACGTCGGCGCCTGTCAGCAGAAGTGCTACATCACCATCAACCACGCGTGGATGGAGAACAGCGCACTCGGCTACTCCGGCACGAACTCCGGCGGTGCGATTGTCATCAGGAACTCTCGCTTTGACAACAACCAGGACGGACTAGACACCAATACTCAGATTGCCGGTGACCCGCCACCACCACAGAACGGGGCATGCCCAACGGGCGCTAAGCCATCGGTCAAGGGTGCGGCGACGTGCTGGGTCTTGACGAACAACATCTTCGACCACAACAACAATTCCCACGTCCCAAAGGCCGGCAACGCTGGCGTTGGTCCGCTCGGTACGGGTCTGACGATCTCGGGTGGTCGAAACGACACCATCATGAACAACACGTTCTCGGACAATGGCGCCTGGGGTCTGCTCATCGTGCCGTTCCCCGACAGCGACACCCCACCGGTTGGCGTTACCTGCGCCAACTCGGGAGGTAACACGTTCCCGGGACTGGGCTGCGTCTACAACCCACAAGCCATTCACGTGCAGAACAACAAGTTCTCCAACAACGGCTTCTACGGGAACGAGTCGAACGGCGACATTGGCGAAATCGTGCTGATGGCCGGCCAAACAATCAGCTGCTACAGCGGTAACACCAACCTTGCCGGTGGCGCCGCTCACGCCTACCCAACCAACCTCCAGACGATCAAGCCCACGTGCAGTGGTGCCAAATCAACGGCGTCGGGTGTCTTGGCGGCCACCAGCCTCAGCAGCCCACTGCTGTCGCAGGTGCTGTGCGACACCGGCTTTGGTGGTTGCGACGGCGTCGGTACCTACCCGAAGAGCAACACGGTCATTTTGGGCACTCTGCCCGCCCGTGGTGCAGCTACCGGAATTCCCGGGGAGAAGTACAACTCGATGCCCAACCCGTGCTTGGTCAACGGCGTTAGCGGCACCGCGCTGCCCGACAACCGGTGGTGCAAGAAGGGCAAACTTAAGTAAGCGCAGCATTCAAAAAACCCGGGCGCGTGAGCGCCCGGGTTTTTTGTTGTCCTGACGCTCTCCCGAACAAAACGACGTCGTGGAGGGAACTAACTTCAGAGCGATGAATGCTCGAGCCGCTCGCACACAAGAAGCGCGAGCCACTCGACGATGGCCGCTCCGAATAGCCTTTGCCTTCACGCTCGGAGGCCTCGTAACCTCCGGTGTGAGTTTGGCGGGAGCTGGACACTTTTCTCTGGCGACGACCACCACCTCTGCCGACCACCACGTCGTGACAACTACGAGCTCCACCACCACGCCGGGCGAGCCGACCACGACAGCGGGCGGCACGCCATCGACCACGAAGCCACCCACGACATCGACCGTCCCGAGGCCGATCACCAACCCGGCGTACTTCACTCCGCCGGCTCGAGGGTGCAATATGCAAACCGCCTCGTCGGTCGCGACGACGACTACATCGACATCGACAACCGAACCAATGCCTTCGAGCACCATTCCCCCAGTGCTCCGCCCGCTGGTCGCCCAGGCTTCGAACCTGGGCCACTGCATCGTGCTCCAGGTTGGTGACTCGGTGGGTAATAACCTCGGGTACGGCCTCTCGGCGCAAGTTCAGGGCACGCCGGGACTTTCATTAGCCCTGCGAGGAAAGGCATCCACGGGCCTCTCAAACTCCTGGTACTACAACTGGCCCAAGGAGTTAACGGCGTATCTACAACAGTTTCATCCCCACCTGGTCATCATCATGCTCGGGGCCAACGATGAGCAGAGCATGGTAGTTAACGGTCACGCCGAACAGTTCGGATCCGCGGCATGGAAGCGGGCCTACCTCGATCTCGTTATCAAGATGGACCATCTCGCCACGAGCGCTGGGGCCCAAGTTCTCTGGGTGGGAATGCCGATCATGGGCCCATCGGGATACAGCGACGGCATGAAGATCCTGAACAACCTCTACGTCGAAGGGGCTCGCTCAGTTCCGGGGGTCACCTACGTGTCGACGTGGAGTCTCTTTGCGAATGGCGCCGGGGTCTACCGGCCCAATGGCTACGTCAATGGAAACTATGTCGGGCTTCGCCATCCGGACGGTATCCACTTCAGCAGCCCCGGACAAGCGGTGCTCGGGACGTTTGTCGCCCGTCAACTGGGATCTATCTACCACGTACCGATCTTTCCCCACGCGCCGGCGATGATCACCGGCTGGTAGCTACTTCGAAACGAAGTAGCCCACGAGCAGGGTCGCATTCCACGACAACGCAATACAGACAGCCGCCAGGAGAGCCACTGAGAGGCCGTCTCGGTCGAGCCGCTTGGAACGACGGACGGGGTTCTCTAACAGGTGATAGGAGAGCACGGCACAGAGGAAGGCTCCGGCAATCTCGATGATGCGCCACCACCACCCAACTGGGGGTGCCACCATCTGCAGCGGTATCTGAATCCACGCGAAGTGAAAGAGATAGAACGAATACGAGACGTCGCCGACGTATCGCACCGGCGCAAACTCCAGCAGACGCGCCGGTCCGAACTTCGACCCATGACCGCCCGACCAGAGCATCACAGCCGTGGCCCCACACGGCCACCAGGCCAGCAGTCCCGGAAAGTTTGTGACGTGCTGAAGACGCCAGACGGCGAGGCCGAGGGCCACCATGCCAACAAGGGTAAGGAGCGATGCCAGCCAACGCGCTCGGGCCAAGACCAACGACGGCATGAGAGCGACGAGGGCGCCGAGCGCTAGCTCAAAGAATCGGGTCAGCGGCGAGTAGTAGGCCGACACGGTGTGCGTGCTGAGCCCGCTGTGCCAACTCCACCACGCCGAGGTGGCGATGGCAACAACGACCACGGCCCCCAGGAGCCACGTCCGGCCTCGTCGTGGAGCCAGCCAGGTGAGTGAAAAAACTAGAAATGGAAAGAGGACGTAGAACTGCTCCTCGACTGCCAACGACCAAAAATGGGTCACGAGCGAAGGGGCGATGCCGGGAATGAAGTAGTCACTGGACGTCTTGATCAGACGAAAATTGGCCCCGAAGAGCGATGACCAACGAACGTCACCGAGCAACGTGTCGGGAAAGTTGGCTCCGAGGAGCCACCAAGCGACCAGGACCGTGGCAACCATGGTCAACGTGGCGGCGGGCAGAATTCGTCGAACGCGTCGGGCGTAGAACACCCCGAGGTTGCGCCATACCTGGCGAGGTGGCTGGCGATGCAGAAGGCGCGTAATGACAAATCCACTAATCACAAAGAAGACGTCAACACCGATAAATCCGCCACCCATTCCAGGGACCGATGCGTGTGCGAGCACGACCAGTACGACCGCGACGGCTCGGAGCCCTTGAATGTCAGAACGAAACGCTGGAGTAGCTAGCGGTTCGGATTCCGAAGATGCGAGGGAAGTCACTCAGTGAACGTAGTTGGCATCGCCACAGAATGCGGGTCAAACGGAGCAAAAGCTCCCAGAGCAGGACTCGAACCTGCAACCTAGCGGTTAACAGCCGCTTGCTCTGCCAATTGAGCTATCTGGGATTGCGATGGAGCGATTTAAGTGTATCAGCGCCGCCACTCAACCTCGAAGCCGACTATTCACCTTCGTTCTCGAGTGAGGACAGCCAGAAACGAAGGTCCTCTTCAACGTCGATCTGACTCGGCGTACCGAGAAGTTCGAGGCGCTGACGGACGTCTCGAATCACCGACAGGCCTGATTCGGCAGTGATGGAGCCATCTCGGATGTGGCGATTTATGTCGTGTAGCGCCTCTTGCGCAGCAGCCCGCAGAAGTTGCGCAACAAGTTCATCAATGGCACTCTCTTCGGCGCTTGGCGTGAGTGTCGACACGGTGTGATCTTCGACCGAAAGCATGGAGAGCAGCATCACTGGCCACTCTTCACCACGCCGCTCCAAATCGGCCAAGACGTTCACCATAAGTTCGCCTGAATCCAAGGCCTCAAAAGCCGTGCGCTGGACGGTGTCTAAGAACATGGCCGGGACGAGTCGACCACCGATGAGGTCGGGGTCACGCAAGAGTCGTCGCAATGCTTCGACACCCGGGCGATATGCCATGAAGTCGGGAGCGCGGGTAGGCATCGAGGGAGTAGGGGCATCCTCGCGCACCGGCCCGCCGCGGCGGGCCGCAACAACCTTGGGGCGAAGTACGTCGATTTCGACGCGGCACTTGTCAGCCACCTCTTGGAGGTACTGATCACGCACTAAGTCACTGGGGTGCTCTGCAATGACCACAACGGCCGCTTGGGCCACCCTCGCCCGACTTTCCGGCGTGGCAAAGTTCCCTGCTTCGAGCACGCGCCGCAGTCGAAACTGCAAGAAGGGCTCAGCGCTAGCCAGAGCCTGGCGGAGCGCTTCGGGGTCCTTCATCGCCAGTTCCGCTGGGTCCATGCCCTTGGGGAAACTGGCCACCGCAACTTCGGCGTCGAACTGCTGCTCCCACTGATACACCGAGGCAGCGGCATTTTGCCCGGCGTTATCTCCGTCGTACGCGAGGACGATGCGACTGGCGAAGTTTCGCATGGTGCGAAAGTGCTCTTCACTGAGCGCCGTGCCACACGTAGCAACGGCCCTTGGAATACCGGCTCGGAAGAATGCAATGACGTCGGTGTAACCCTCGCAGACCACAATTTCGCCACTCTTCACGACGTCGGCCTTGGCCCAGTTCAGGGCGTACAGGGTTCGGCGCTTCGAGTAAATGGGCGTCTCGGGTGAGTTCTTGTACTTCGCTTCCTCTCGGGCCGGCTGATCTGGAGCCGGCGGCAAGATTCGACCACCGACGGCAATGGCGTGTCCGCTGGGATCAAAAATAGGAAAGATGATTCGTGCGCGGAGGGCGTCTTGCTTGCGACCCCGCTTGTTGACGAAACCAAGTCCCGTGCCTTCGAGCTCTTTGGGACTTACGTTGAGCGCTTGGCTCAATGCATCCCAGTCGTCGGGCGCCCAGCCCAATTTGAACTGGCGAACCGTTTCGCCGTCGTAGCCGCGCGAACGTAAGTAGTTACGAGCGGCTCCAGCGTCGGGTGATTCGAGAAGCTGCTGGTGATACCACGTAACGGCCCGTTCCATCACGTCGAGGAACTGTTTGCGCTGCTGACGAGCGGCACCGGAATGTTCGTCGTGCTGCAGCTCGACGCCAGCACGTCCGGCCAGATACTCAACGGCCTCCATGAAGTCGAGGTGTTGGGTTTCGCGAACGAAGGTGATCGCATCTCCCTTGGCGTGACAGCCAAAGCAGTAGTAAATACCGTCGACGGCATTTACCGAAAAGGATGGTGAACGCTCGGTGTGAAACGGGCACAAGCCGCTCCAACGGGTTCCGGCACGCTTCAGCGCGGTGCGCTCGGAGATGATCGCGACAATGTCGGTCGCCGCCCGAACCCGCTCAATCTCCCCGTCTGCCAATGCCACGCCTGCAGGGTAGTGCCCGCCAGCGACGCCGGGTTAGAAATCCTAGAAACTGTCGTAGAATTGAAGAACTATGACCCAATTCGCTATTCAGGCACGCGACATCGTCCGGACATTCCGCGACGGTGGCGTCAAGGCCCTCGATGGCGTCTCACTCAACGTTCCGACCGGTGAAGTTTTTGGACTTCTCGGGCCGAATGGTTCGGGCAAGACGACCATGGTTCGCATCCTCTCAACGATCTTGGCCCCCGACTCGGGTAGCGCCACCGTGGACGGCAAGGACGTTGTTACCCAGGCCGACGCCGTTCGCCGTTCCATTGGTCTCGCCGGACAATACGCCACGGTCGACGAAAACTTGACTGGCTTCGAAAACCTGCGCATGGTCGGTCGCCTCAATCACCTGACCAAGCCAGTCGCCAGCGAGCGAGCCCACGAACTGCTCGCACAGTTTGGCCTCTCCGACGCCGGTGCTCGCCCAGCCAAGACCTACTCCGGCGGTATGCGCCGTCGTCTGGACCTTGCCGCGGCACTCGTCGCGAAGCCCCCCGTGCTTTTCCTGGATGAACCCACTACGGGCCTTGACCCCCAGAGTCGCCAAGACCTCTGGGTCATCATCGAAGACTTAGTGTCGACGGGCGTGACCGTGCTGCTCACCACTCAGTACCTCGAAGAGGCTGACCGTCTGGCCAAGCAACTCGTCGTACTCGACCAGGGTCGCATCATCGCCGAAGGCACACCCGCGAGCCTCAAGGCGCAGCTGGGAACCACGGTGGTTGCCGTGACGTTCACCAGCTCTGCCGAAGCCAACCAGCACGTCGGGCTCATTCGTGACCTGACCACAAACGAGCCAAATATCGATGGGTCGATTGTTGAGCTCACGGTGAACTCGGGTCCGGCCGTGGCCGCTGAGGTGATCCGCCGCCTCGACACTGCCGGTGTCACGGTCGCTGGACTCGCGCTGCGCGAACCAAGCCTCGACGATGTCTTCTTGAACCTCACCGGCCACAAGGCCGAAGTCGCCGCCGAACCAGTGGCCGACGCTCCCGCTAAGCGAAAGGGTCGCTCATGAGCACCACCACTCTCTCCCCCATCTCGCGACTTCGTTGGGCCTTTAGCGACGTCATGACTGTCGCCCAGCGAAACCTGCTGGCCGTCTTCCGCGTGCCATCAGCGCTGGTCTTTGTGATTATCCAGCCGGTGATGTTCGTGCTGTTGTTCCGCTACGTCTTTGGAGGGGCCATCAAGGCACCTGGCTCGAGCTACGTGAACTTCCTCATTCCGGGCATCTTGGTCCAGACCACCGTCTTTGGCGCCGTGGGAACTGCCATTGGTTTGGCCGAAGACTTGCAGCGCGGACTCATCGAGCGTTTCCGCGCACTTCCCATGGCCCGCATGGCCGTACTCGCAGGCCGAACAATCTCGGACTTGGCTCGCAACGTACTTATCTTGGTCGTCATTACGTTGGTCGGCTTTGGCGTCGGCTTTCGTCCCGGTGGCGGCGTTGTGGCCTACGTGCAGGCCAGCATTTTGATGCTGCTCTTCTCGTTCTGCCTGTCGTGGGGCTTTGCCTTTATTGGCCTGGCCGCGCCAAACAGTGAGACCGCACAGGCGATGACCTTCCCCTTGATCTTCCCCATCACGTTTGCTTCGAGCATTTTCGTGCCGGTGGCGACCATGCCGGGTTGGCTCCAAGTCTTTGCTCGTAATCAGCCGGTTTCACAGGCTGCCGAAGCGGTGCGCGGGCTCATGCTCGGGACACCGCATGGCAACTCCAGTTGGATCACGCTCGGTTGGGCGCTGCTCGCTATTGCGACACTGGGGCCATTGGCTACTCGTCGCTACCGCCGCGCCGCCTAAGCCCCATGAGCGTGACCGAACCGGTCCTCTCAGCCTCAGAACTTCAAGAGATTCTCGTTGCCGCCTTCGGTGACGGCGTACCGGTAGTTGACGCGGTCACCGACCATGGCGCCACGGTTCGCTATGTCGTCTCGGAGCGTAATATTCGCCCCGGTGGAACCCTCAGCGGTCCAACCATGATGATGCTGGCCGACACGGCCGCGTGGGTGGCGATCATGTCGCGGGTCGGGGCCGAACTCTTGGCCGTAACGACGAGCTTTCACATGAACTTTCTACGCAAGCCGGCGTTCGCCGATCTCATTGCCGAAGCCACGCTCGACAAAGTTGGTCGCAAGCTTGCAATCGTTTCAGTACGCCTCCACTCAGCGGGCACCAACGAACTCGTGGCCAACGCTTCAGTGACATACGCCCGCCCCTCGTAAAAATTTAAAGACTGTACTTTCGGTATAGTTACACCATGAACAAGCCATCGTGGATGAAGCTCTCAGTACTCGCCAAGGTTGTCCCCGGCATCTTCGCTTTCAATATCGCCGTGGTGGTTCCCATCACCATCGCCGCTGGTAGCGACACCGTGGTCACCCGGGGAATCACCAAGACTCCACCGAAGCCACTCGCCACCACGGAGATCGTTCACCTCGGCGTCGAGCCAATGCAGATTGCCAATGTCGACCTTGGCCACGGCACTTTTGAAATGAGCTTTTACGTCTGGTGGCGCTGGAAGGGACCGATCGACCCGGTCACCTCGACATATTTCACCAATGCGACAAACGCCTCAACGAATCGAGTCATTGACTACTCGTTCCTTGACTCTCACAACAACCAGAAGCCGATTCTGTTGAAGGACGGCTACTGGTACCAGCAGGCCTACCTGTCGCTCGGCTTCTCCGACGCCTTCCCCCTCAATCGCTACCCGCTGGACGTCCAAGACCTGCAGGTTCGAGTTGAGAACACCACCTACGACTACAGCCAGCTGAACTACATCGTCGACCATCATGTGAGCAAGGACAAGGACCTCGTCGTGCCCGGTTGGACGACGAAGGATATTCAGTTCAAGGAGTACCTCCACCACTACGGCACCGACTTTGGATACACCGACCGTGGCGAATCGTTCCAGGACTACTCGCTCTTGACGTTCAACGTCCACATCGAGCGACCAATGTCGCATTTCTTGGGCAAGTTGATGTTGCCGCTGATGGTCGTCTTGCTGGCGGCCGTGACCTCACTCTTCTTGAAGGCCGGCAACTTCGATACTCGCCTGGCGCTTACTGGAACTGGCCTCTTGACCTTGATCTTCCTCCAGCAGGGTTACTCGGCCGAACTGCCTAGCCCAGTGCCGGTCGTCTTAATGGACAAGATTTATGCGCTGGCCTACGCCGCAGTGCTCGTCACCTTCTTCCGCGTCATCTGGACAACTGACCGCGTGCATCGCAAGCGTGATGAGGAAGAGCTCTTTGTAAAGAGCGACCGACGACTGGCCTGGATTATCTTCGCGGGCTTTGTCGGCGGCACCACGCTCTTCGTATTGTTCTAAGAAGCGGTCCGTACGATCCAGAACTTCACAGCTCCGTGGTCTCGCACGCGCGGTGGACCAAAAGCATCAGTGACGTATTGGGCCGCAACGTCGTACTCGGAACCATGTTTCGTAGCGATGATGATTGAGACTCGATAACGCCGCACGAATTCGCGGAAGGCCTTGACGGTTTCGGGACCACGTGGAGGCATGAGCTCGTCAAGCCCCGGTACGCCTTCCATAATGCCGGCGTTCGTAGCACCCCAGAATGGCCTCAGAAGGGCAGTTGACACTGAGGTCGGCTCCAGCAGTGGAACGCCTTGATTGTGACCTTTCTGGTCGCCCACGATGGCCTCTCCCCCGATGAGCGAGAATCGCATCGACATTTCGGACTGAATCAACATCGCGTTGTTGAAGAGTGGGTTGGGGTACGGGTAAAAGAGTGCACGGTCACCGGGCTGCACAACCGCTCGATACTCCGGCGATCCAAACCATGAGCTTTGGTTGGTGGCGACCGTCGAGAAGCGAGCGGCGGGAACCAAGCACCACAAGATCAATGCGGCACCAAGGACCGAGGCGACTACGTGTCGGGGACGAAGACTTGATGGCGATTCACGCCAAGCCTTTTGAATGGTCGAGAGAAAAAGACCAGTGCCGAGAGCAACAACGACCCAGACCAAAAAGACATACCGAGTCGGCAGAATTTCAGAGAGCACCGGAATTGAATGGACCCACGCCAAGGGCGAAGGTACGGAGGTGTCCCGACTATTGACCCAGATGGAGCCGCCGAGGCTCAACACGGTGAATATCGCGAACAAAATTGCGAGGACTCGGGCGGCCGCCTGCTGGCGATATCGCCATAACCCATACAAAAGCAAGGCGAGCAGGGGAATACCAACGTAAGCACCCCGCTCAAGGCTGGAGCCCACCAGCGGGTCTAGCAGGAGTCGGGGGCCGAAGCCCAGGGCGTGAGACCACGCATTGGGGAAGACGAACTCCGCGAGGTCAGTTCGAATGCGTTCGGTCCACGGGTGGGGATTGCCTCGGACGGCCCAAGGCCCAAAGAGGCTCACCGCAACCGGACCGGCCATAAGGGTGGCAAAGAGCGCTGTGAAGGGCACGAGCGCCGCTCGGAGAGCTACCCGGGCCGACCTGCGCTGTTCGGCGGTAACGAAAGCGGCAGCGACAACCGCTGCCAGAGCGATTGCTAGCAAATCAAGCACCACGCGCTCGGCCGAAATGAGGAATTCGGCACTCAGCAACACAGCGATCCAGCGGGCGAGGCGGCGAGGCGGACCCTCCTGACGCACGAGGCGCCAGGACAGCCAGAACAGCAGCGGCGGGAGTGGCGCAAACGTCAAGAACAGGTGAGCGTGTCCTTGGGCAATTGAGAAGCTCGAAAAGCCGTACAGCAGACCAACAACAAAACTCGCAAACCGCGTGAGTCCTACGCGAGTCGACACAAAGTAGGCCGAGGATGCACTCAGCGCTAAGGCCATAGGCATCAGGAAATTGAACACCGTCGTTGGACCCATGAGCCATGTGAACGGCGTCATCAAAATTCCGAGTAACGGCATGGAGGTGTTCGAGAGGAGATTTACGCCGTGGGGTACGGCAAGCGCCGAACTCCAAAGCGGATTCAAACCGTGGGCGATCGCGTACGCGGGCCACGCCAGGAACCACACCTCCTGTACTCCGTCACCCGACGGTGCCATAGGTACGTTTGATGCGTAAATCGTGATCTGTGAATTCTGAAGAAATCCAAGTTTGCTGTAGAGCAAATAGGCGTACGCCGTGTAAATAATCACCACGAGCGATGAAGCTCGAGACGGCTTGCGGTGAAACTGTGAACTACGGTGCGAAAGCTTCCCCACGGAGTCAGTATTCCACTTAGTTCATGCGGTTAAAGAGCGTTCCTGTCAATTCGGAAATTGGGATACGCACCTGCTCCATCGTGTCACGATCGCGCAACGTGACGGCGTTGTCTTCCAGCGAATCGAAGTCCACGGTTACGCAAAATGGCGTACCGACTTCGTCCTGTCGACGGTAACGACGGCCAATTGACTGGGTTACGTCGTAGTCAACCATGAAGTGGTTCTGAAGGGTTGCCAAAACGCTGCGGGACAGCGCTTCGAGTTCGGGCTTCTTGGAAAGCGGCAAGACGGCCACCTGGTAGGGGGCGAGCCGCCAGTGGAGACGCAGCACGGTACGCACTTCATCGCCCACGGCTTCTTCTTCGTAGGCCGAGAGCAGGAACGCCATCATCGCGCGAGTCGCGCCGGCGGCTGGCTCAATCACGTGTGGCGTGTAGCGCTCGTTGGTGGCTTGATCGAAGTACTCGAGCTTGGTGCCGCTGGCCTCACTGTGTGCCTTGAGGTCAAAGTCAGTGCGGTTGGCGACACCTTCGAGCTCGCCCCAACCCCAGGGGAAGAGGAACTCGATGTCGGCCGTGCCCGTTGAATAGTGACTCAGTTCATCGGGATCGTGGTGACGGATGCGAATCTTGGAGGCGTCGATACCGAGGTTCTGATACCAGCTGTAGCGCTGATCAATCCAGTACTCAAACCACGTCGGTGATTCGGCCGGCGGGACGAAGTACTCCATCTCCATTTGTTCGAATTCACGGGTTCGGAACACGAAGTTCTGGGGCGTGATTTCGTTACGGAACGACTTGCCGACCTGGGCAATACCAAATGGCGGCTTCTTGCGGGTCGTGGTCTGGACGTTCAAGAAGTTGGTGAACATTCCCTGTGCCGTTTCCGGACGAAGGTAGGCCACGGCACCGTCGTCTTCCACTGGACCGGCGTGCGTCTTGAACATGAGATTGAATGCGCGGGCCGGGGTCAGGTCGTGGCTGCCACACTTGGGGCAGATGCCGTCAATTTGGTCTTCCCGAAGTCGCTCATTGCACTGCTTGCAGTCGACTAGGGGGTCGGTGAAAGTGGCCAAGTGACCCGACGCAGCCCAAACGGCCGGGGGCGAGAGAATCGCGGCATCCAGGCCAACAACGTCGTCACGAAGTTGCACCATGGAACGCCACCAAGCGTTCTTGACGTTACGAAGAAGGAGGACGCCGAGTGGGCCGTAGTCGTAGGTGGAACGAAAGCCGCCGTAGATTTCGGCCGACGGAAAGACAAATCCCCGACGCTTGGCTAAATTGATGACCTTTTCTAAGAGTTCGGGATTGGGCGTTGCTTCGGCACTCGACATGCCCTACAGGCTACCGGACGCCCCATCGCTATTCGAAGAGCGCAACCGGACAATTACCTGATTGGCCAACAGTCGGCCCTTTTCATTCAGAGTCACCTGACCGCTCTCGATGGCAATGAGGTGTCGGACTTCATTGAGCGACTCGAAGGCCTCGAGCGGAACGCCACGGCGCGTTCGCAGGGCCAACGATTCGGCTTCGAAGGCCTGCGACTGGGGGCTGACGACTTCCTCGCCGCCACGCGGTGATGTACCACTGGTAACGAGCGAGATGTATCGATCCGGCGTGCGCACATTCCACCAGCGCAGGCCGTCTTGGTGAGAATGTGCGGCCGAGCCGAATCCGATGTAGTTGCCGTGATCCCAGTACACGTGGTTATGACGACACTCGTGGCCCGGGCGAGCCCAGTTGGAGATCTCTTCCCACTCGTACCCGGCCTCATCGAGAAGTTCACCGACGACGTCGTACGCGTCGGCCGAATCGTCCTCATCGGGGTGGCGACTTTCATCGCGACCGAGAGGTGTTGCCGGTTCTGGCGTCAAGACGTAGCAACTGATGTGGGGCGGCGGAAACGGCAGCGAGGTGATGTCTTTCACGGTGGCACGAACATCATCGAGCGATTCGGCGCGAGATCCGACGATGAGGTCCATATTCCATGTCGCAAAACCGGCTTCGGTAACGGCGCGACTGACCTGTTCGTGCGCCATCGTGCCGTGTCGCCGTCCGAGATCGGCGAGCACAGCGGCCTGCGTTGACTGCACGCCAAAGCTCATACGAGTCACGCCGCCCTGGCGATAAGCGCTGAGTCGCTCTAAGGATGCGTCTTCGGGATTGCACTCAACCGTTACCTCGGCATCGTCGGCACGTGGAATGGCATGCAAGATCTCCAAGAGCTGGCTAACGCTGAGGCGAGACGGCGTCCCACCACCGAAAAAGACGGTGTCGGCCACCGGCATTCCCGCGTCGACGGCGTCGTGGATCTCTCGCACGACACACGTGACGTACTCCTCCATGAGATGATCGCGGTCTGAGTAAGTGGCAAAGGCGCAGTAGTCGCAGCGATGTGCGCAAAATGGCACGTGGACGTAGACGCCAAAATCAGCCACGGTTCGCCGCGGTCTCGCGGGCAAGCGCAAATCGGCGGAGCGCCTCATCGCGCTCGGTCTTTGCGTCAATGATCGGGCGCACGTAGTTCGGCGGAGCTAAGAGCCCGTCACCACCCCCGGGCTGAAGACACTGCGGCGCGGCCACACCCGATAGTTCCGGAATGAACTGGTGCACAAAAGCACCATCGGGATCAAACCGCTCTGCTTGAAGTGTTGGATTAAAGACTCGGTGATAGGGCGCGGCGTCGGTCCCCGTCCCGGCCGCCCACTGCCAGCCGTGCTGATTCGAGGCCACGTCGCCGTCGAGGAGACGCCACATAAACCACTTGGCCCCCCATCGCCAGTCGAGGTGTAGATGCTTTACGAGGAAAGATGCGGCCACCATTCGTACGCGGTTGTGCATCCAGCCGGTGTCGAGAAGTTGTCGCATGCCGGCGTCAACGAGGGGATATCCAGTTTCGCCTCGGGCCCAAGCGCGAAATCGCTCGCGGGCCTTGGCGTCGGTATCGACTGGCAGGTGGTTCATCGTCGGCTGAAGCACGTCATAACTCGAGTGGGGATTATGAAACAACACGTCGGCGTAGAACTCGCGCCAGGCAATCTCGGAGACAAAGACTCGCCGGTCATCGCTGTCACCGAGCACAGAGTGCACCACTTGGCGTGGGTGTATCGATCCGAAGCGCAGGTGCGGACTCAGCTGAGACGTTCCCGGCACGCTGGGGATATTGCGGTCCGTCCCGTACTGGTCGACGCGTGGCGCAAACTCGGCCAGCATCTGGGCTGCTGCGCGCTCCCCCGCGGCCGGCGTCGGCGCCGGCGCAAGTTCGACTATGTCTCCGAAGTACTCAGGCCATGCCCGTCCGGCCAGTTCAACCATTCGCGCGAGAGACTCAGTGGAGGCTGAGACCCACTGAGGCGTGCTCGGTGGCGCAAGTGGTTCAGGAATTTCAAAGGTGTCCCAGACTCGGCGAAATGGGGTGAAAACCTTGTAGGGCTCGTGGGACTGAGAAAAGACAGAGCCGGGACGCACTATGTACGGCGAATCGATCAACCGGAGAGGGACGTCGCCGAGCAGCTGAGCGACCCGAGCATCACGATCTCGAGCCGCCGGGGTGAACTCTTCAGTGGCGAAGACTTCCGTGACGCCAAGTTCTTTCACGAGAGCCGGAAGAACGACACGCGGGTCACCGTAGCGAACTACCAACGCACCACCCAGCAACGAGTCCAACGAGTCCAACGTCTCAGCGAGAAAGCCAACCCGAGTGGGACCAGCGCCTCGCAGCAGCGTTTCGTCGGCGCAGAAGAATGGCACGACACCCGACACACCGGCACTCTCGAGTGCTTCCAGGAGGGCTCGGTTGTCGGCGAGGCGTAGGTCTCGACGAAACCAAAAGAGAGCAGGACCACGCGACATCAGTGCGACCCTACCGGTGAGGCTCGGCAGGTAGGGCCTGGTTGAGCGATCGCGCCACCCGAAGCCGCTTACCGAAGTGCTGCTCGATGGCCTCGCTGGCCAGCGCGGCGACTTCGGCCGTTCCGGCGACCTGTCCATCTCGGAGTACTCCGGCAAGGTCTCCAAGTAGTAACCGACGCAACAGCACGACGGCATCGCCAGAGACGGGACGGCCCGAACGACAGGCCACGCACAAGAGTCCACCAGCTTCGGCGTTAAAGGAAACCAATGGACCTTCAGCACCGCAGTTCACACACTCATCGAGCTGGGGTGCCGAGCCGTCGATGGCCAACATCTTGAAGTAGAAGGCCGCCGGCACGAGATGAGGGGCGAAGTCGGGATTCTCTAGTGACTGAAGGGCTCGAGCGAGCATCGTGAAGATTTCAATGTCCGGTTCATTGTCGGTCGGGATGGCATCAACAACTTCCACGAGGGCCAGCGCCGCCGACAATCGATCGAAGTCTTGGCGCAGTGCGCTGAAGCGATGGACGTGTTGTACCTGGCGTACCTGGAGAAGCTCTCCGCGCCCTTCGGCCAGGAGGATGTCCACGTGAGCCATAACCTCAAGACCACTGCCAAGTTTGCTCGTGGTCTTGCGAACACCTCGGGCAATGGCCCGAAGCTTGCCGTGCGACTTTGACCACAACACGACGACTCGATCGGACTCCCCAGACTTATACGTACGGAGAACGATGGCTTCGTCCCGAAGGGTGTTCACTGGTCGTCGTTGCGCTTCCGAAACTGTTGTGGCTTGCGCTCAATACCCATAAACCGGTTCAACCAGTTCCCTCCGCCGACTAAGACGCCGAGAATGAGGGGCAGCATTAACGGTGGCACCCAGCGACTGGCTCCGTTGAGGGCAATGACCCAAAGGCCGATATAGATCAGTCCTCCGAGAACAATGGCGAGGCGGCGATAGGTCACTTTTCAAGCCCTCCGTAACGGCGTTCACGCTGCTGGAATTCACGAATGGCCTCATACAAGTGCTCGCGGCGAAAGTCGGGCCACAGCACATCAGTGAAGACGAGCTCGGAGTAGGCAATCTCCCAGAGCAGATAGTTCGAAATACGGAACTCACCAGACGTTCGAACCATCAGGTCGGGGTCGGGAAACTCGGGATGGTAGAGACGGGCGCGAATGGCCTTTTCGTCAATCTTGTTGACGGGTACCTTGTCGGCCACCAGCTGCTTGACGGCGTCCACGATCTCGGCACGGCCTCCGTAGTTAAAGGCCATGTTGAGCGTCATCACCTTGTTGTTCTTGGTGAGCTCGGCCGCCTCGTCCATGTTCTTTAAGACACGGCGTGGCACGCGCCAATCGCGACGACCACTAAACGTGATCTTCACACCCTCGGCATTGAGCTCGTCACGGCGACGCTTCAACAGCGACTCGTTAAAGCCCATGAGATAGCGAACTTCATCGACGGGGCGGCGCCAGTTCTCTGTTGAAAAGGCGTAGACCGTCAATACTTCGACCCCGGCGGCGAGTGCGCCGTAGGCGGCATCCACGAGCGCCTCTTCGCCGGCGGCGTGGCCATCGGTTCGAGGCAGTCCCCGTTGCTGCGCCCATCGTCCATTGCCATCCATCACTACCGCAACATGTCGCGGCATTCGGTCAAGATCCAACCATTGAGGAAGCGGGACGGGGCGAGGATCTGGCACGTAAAAAACCTAGTGGAGAGTGGACCCTCGCGACGTCGTCCTGGAGCCCTAGTGTTCCCTTGTGAAAAGCTTCGACCCCGACGAGGAGTTCCCCTACGTCGAACCGGCCGAAGATGGTGGCATATTTCTCGATGACGACCTCATCGAAGTCTCCGCCGAAGCCACGCTGGACCTCCTGGAATCGATCGCCGCCGCCCTACCTGGTGGGGGTGAAAGTCGTGAAGGACAACAGCAGATGGCCGGTGCAGTCGCGGCCGCTCTTTCGCGCAAGCGTCACCTGATTGTCGAAGCCGGTACCGGCGTTGGCAAGTCCCTCGCCTACCTGACGCCGGTAGCCCTGTCGGGGCGTCGCACCGTCATTGCTACGGCCACCAAAAACCTGCAAGACCAGTTGGCTGCCAAGGATGCGCCGTTGGTGGCCGCCAGGGCACCCGGACTTCGGACGGCGGTGCTGAAGGGTCGAAGCAACTACTTCTGCCTGCAGCGAGCCGAAGAGGTCGGCCCGGCCGGCGGTCAGGCCAGTTTCGACGATGACGCCGAGGTTCCCAAGACCATGGTCGACCAAGTGCGTCGAATTATGGACTGGGCCGAAGAGACCTCCACTGGTGAACGAGACGAGCTCCCCTTTGAGGTAGATGAGCGGGCATGGCGCACCGTTTCGGTGACGCCGCAACAGTGTCTCGGCCGAATGCAGTGCAAATTCGGCGAGGAGTGCTTTGCCGAAAAGGCGCGTGAGCGGGCTGCGTCATCGGACATCATCATCGTAAACACGGCGCTCTACGGCGCCCACCTCGCTACCGACGGCAATATTCTTCCGACACACGACGTCGTCATCTTTGACGAAGCTCACGAGGTCCAAGACATTCTGGCCCGCCTCCTCGGCACCAGCATCGAGCCATCTCGCATCCGCGCTACCGCCGGGCTGGTGCGCCAAGCGCTGCCCCCGTCGCAGCGAGATGACATCAAGCCCCTCACAGACGCCGCCGACCAGCTGAGTGATCAGCTCGACCTCGCCGTCGAGCTCGGGGTCGTCGAAGGACTCACTCCTGAGCTCACCCTCACTCTCGGCAACATCGGTGCGCTGTTGAATGCCTTGCAGACAGCCGTCAAGCCATCGGGTGCAGACGCCGCCACCGAAGCGCGACGAATTCGCGCGACTCAGGCCATAACGCACCTCCTCGGTGACCTCGACCGCCTCGTCAAGCTCGGCGCCGACGAACTGATCTGGATCTCTAAAGAAGGCACGGAGACCATCATCAACTTGTCGCTCATTACGGTCGGTGACATCTTGCGTGAATCACTCTGGCCCAGCGTGACGGCCATCTTCACCAGTGCCACCATTCCCGACACCCTGTCAAAGAACCTCGGACTGCCGACCGACCAGACCGACATTCTGAATGTGCAGAGCCCCTTTGACTACCCCAACAATGCACTGCTCTACGTGGCCAAACATCTTCCCGACCGCAAGGACGAAACGACGTACACGCCCAAGATGATTGACGAACTCGTCACCCTCATCGAGGCGGCCGGCGGCCGGACATTGGCCCTCTTTACCAACCGGCGGTACATGGAGTCCGTGGCCGCCGAAGTGGCCAAGCGAATCGACACACCGGTCCTCGTCCAGGGCGATCGAGCCAAGGCCAAACTGCTCGACATGTTCCGCTCCGACGAGTCGGCCAGCCTCTTTGCGGTGGCTTCGTTTTGGCAAGGGGTCGACGTTCCCGGAAAGTCTCTTTCGCTCGTGACCGTCGATCGACTGCCGTTCCAACCACCCACCGATCCCGTCGGTAAAGCGCGTCGCGAACGGGCAGGCGACCGCGGTTTTTACGAGGTCGATCTCCCTCGGGCCACGATGATGCTGGCTCAGGGCGCGGGGCGACTTATTCGAAGCGCCGAAGATCGCGGCGTGGTGGCCGTCTTTGACAACCGGTTAGCGACCGCCACGTATCGACACCAAATCCTCAAGCGCCTCCCGCCCATGAAGCGGACCGTCACCATAAACGACTGCGTCGACTTCTTAAAAACGATTTAGAAGTAGTCGAGGCCAATTTCGTCGGCCCACCGTGGCGCAACAACCTCGCCCCGCGGTCCGTTCCAGCGAAATACGGGCTTAATGTCCAATACCGGAGTGCCGTCAACTCCATCGAGCCCTTGAACAAACAGCGTTCGGCCGTCAATTCGTTCGAGTCGAGCGATTGAGACCAAAAGACGATTCGGACGATCTTTGTTCCGTTGAGCGAAGATTCCAACATTCGGCCACTCGGCATTGCCACGTGGATGGCGCCGCCAAGGCGCAGGGGGAACCTCGGCAGCCCGGTCGGCTACGAGCACGAACTCCAGGTGGCTGAACTGCTCTAACCCAATTAGGGCTTCACTCGGAACATCGTCGTCCAGCTCGACGGTAGTGGACACGCCGTCCCACTGGTCATCAAGCAGCTCGACTCGTAAACTTCGAACCCAGGCAACCGGCCGCAGCTCGAAAACCATTAGTAACCCAATCGGTCCAGTACGTCGTTGCGCTGCTGCCAGCCCGGCTCGACCCGAACGCGAAGTTCCAAGAAAGCACCTTCGGGCATCTGCTTGCGAACCTCTGTACCAACGTCCTTCAAAATCAGACCACCCTTGCCGATGACCATTCCCTTTTGGGAGTCACGCTCGACAAGGATCTCGACCGTGACATTCGGCCATTCAAAGTTGGAAACTCGGCAGTGGATGGAGTGGGGAATCTCTTCGCGCATCTTGCGGAAGAGTTGCTCGCGAACCAACTCGGCGATGTATTCGGCCTCGGGGATATCCGACACTTCATCCTCAGGGTAGAAGAAGGGGCCGTCGGGCATCCGTGCTGCGACGAAGTTCACGAATTCCGGCACGCCTCGACCGATCTTGGCCGAAAGTGGGAAGAACTCAACCCGTGTAGCGGCGGCCTGGGCGTTTAACTTGTCGGCGAGCTCATCGATCACCTTGGAAGCAGCCAGAAGGTGCTTGGCAATCTCTTCGTGTGGCGTTCGGTCAATCTTGTTCACCAGCACAATGGGAGCGGGCCCGTGGGCACCACAGGCCTCGAGCATGGCGCTCAACACCTGGCGATCACCGGGCCCGATTTCACCACGAGCTTCAATCACTGCGACCACCACGTCAACGCCTGAGGCGGAGGAGCGGGCCGTGTTGTTCATTCGACCACCCAGTGTTGACTTCGGGCGGTGAATGCCCGGCGTGTCAACGAAGATGATCTGCGTTTCATCCTCGGTCCAGATACCCCGCACTGCGTTGCGCGTGGTGTGCGGAGTCGACGAGGTGATGGAAACTTTGGCCCCAACGATGGCGTTGAGGAGGGTCGACTTTCCAACATTGGGTCGCCCGAGGATGGCGACAAATCCCGACTTGGTCACGAGGGGTCTGCGGTCAGCAGAATAGAAACTTGCTCAATGCGGTGGCGATCCATCTTGTCCACCGTAATTGAGTAGTGGTCCGCTTCGAAAACGTCGCCCACTTCTGGTACCCCGCCCGAGAGATCGAGCACGAGGCCAGCCACGGTGTCGTAGTTGCCCGTTGGTAGGTCGAGTTGGAACTTGGTATTGACGTCGTCAATATTCAGGCGAGCATTCACGATGCGAGGCCACGTCAGCTCGACGTTCTCATCCACATCGACTTCGGGTGACTCGTCGTCGTGTTCATCGATAATCTGTCCGACGACTTCTTCCAGGACGTCCTCGAGTGTGACGATGCCCGCAGTCGACCCGTATTCATCAACGACAATAAAGAGGTGCTTCTTGGCCTTACGGAAGTTTTGGAGAAGGGAGTCGACTTTGCGGGTTTCCGGGATGAAGTTGGGTTCGTCCAGCGTGACTTCGGCGAGCTTCTTGTCGGCGTTGCCTCTCTTTATTTCCTTTAAGAGGCCACGCAAGTTGACGACTCCGACGATGTCGTCAATGTCTTCGCCCAGTACCGGAAAGCGGCTTCGGCCTTCGGCTACGGCGCAGTCCAGAGCTTCTTGTACCGTCTGATCCGACCGGACCGTCAGCATGTCGATACGGGGCATCATGATTTCACGCACAATCGTGTCGCCCATGAGCAGCATCGAACGAATGAAGTCACGCTCACGAATATCAATTGAGTCATCCGAGTGGGCCACGGTCGCCATGGCGATAATTTCCGATTCAGTTACCTTGTGACTGTCGTCGGGGTTACCAAAGGGCTTCAGGACAAGGTGGGCCAAGCTGAGCAAGACCATTGAGATCCACTTGATGGGCCAAAAGCGCAGGATGACTTCAATAATCGGAGCTGCCAGTAGTGCGGAACTGTCGCCGTGCATAACGGCAAAATTCTTAGGAATCGCTTCGAAGATGACGAAGATGACAATGACTTCCAGCGCCGTGGCTACAGCCAAACCAGCGGCGCCGAACTGGTGCTCGGCCAACACACCGACCAGGGTCGCCGAGACCAGCTGGCAGACCAAGATCAAGAGCAGCAGTGGATTGAGGAACTTGTCTGGTGACACTGCCAAGCGCTCCAGCGCGGCCGCGCCTCGACGCTTTTCGTCGTGCAGGGCCGCAGCCTTGCTGCGCGACATGCGAACGAGTGCTGTTTCGGCCAGGGCAAAAAACCCGGACAGGGTGAGAAGAATCATGACCGTCAACAACAACGTGGTGTCGACCGTCCTCCAGGCAGCAGCAATCACTTAACAATCCTTAGTCGGTAGTAGCGATTCAAAATCTCTTGTTCGCGCGCTTCCATGCGCTCAGCTTCTTCATCGATCATGTGATCCCACCCCAAGAGGTGGAGAACGCCGTGCACGACGAGGAGGGCGATTTCATCTTCGAAGGTCACTTCGTGGTCAACGGCATTTCGTTCCGCTACCGATGGGCAGATAACGATGTCGCCAACGAGTTGCGGGATCTCGGGGACGAGTTGCTCCCCCGGTCCCGTGCCGCCCGCGTCAGGGAAGCGTCCAGCGAAGAGGGGTTCGTCGTCGATTGGGAAACTGAGTACGTCGGTTGGTCCTGACTTACCCATGAACCGCTCGTTGAGATCGGCGATTGTGGCTTCGTCAGCAAAGATCAGAGATACTTCGGCGGCTCCGCGAACTCCTTCTTCACGAAGAGCGGCTTCGGCCAATGTCGACCACTTGGCAATATCCATGACGACGTAGTCCTGCTCGTCAGTTACGAAGAGATCAATGCTCATGAGGAGTGTCGGTCGTAGGCAGCCACAATGTCGGCCACAATCTTGGCACGAACGACGTCCCGAGCAGTGAGATGGATGAAACTGACACTCTCAACGCCTTCGAGAATCTTTTCGACTTGACTCAGGCCACTTCGACCGCCGCCGAGGTCGACCTGGGTGAGGTCGCCCGTAACAACGGCCTTGGAGCCGTAGCCAATGCGCGTTAGGAACATTTTCATCTGTTCGGGAGTGGTGTTCTGGGCTTCATCAAGGATGATGAACGAGTCGTTCAAGGTGCGCCCACGCATAAAGGCGAGTGGCGCCACTTCGATGGTCCCCTTCTCCAAGAGTCGCATCGTGCCTTCCGGCCCAAGCATTTCGTAGAGAGCGTCATAGAGGGGGCGTAAATATGGATCGACCTTGGCCATGAGGTCACCGGGTAAGAAGCCGAGACGTTCTCCGGCCTCAACGGCTGGGCGGGTGAGAACGATTCGCTGAACCTGACGGTGCTGGAGCGCCTGTACGGCCGCGGCTACTGCGAGGTAGCTCTTGCCGGTACCAGCGGGGCCGATTCCGAAGGTGACGGTCGACGTGGCGATGGCGTCGCTGTAACGCTTTTGTCCGGCAGTGCTCGGACGAATGGCCTTACCCTTGGCGCCACGCATTACCTCGTGCTTCAAGACTTCACTGGGACGCAGGTCGTCGAGCACCATGTCAACCGTTCGACCGATTTTGGTGGCGTCAAGACTCTGTCCGCTTTCGAGGAGAAGCACCAGTTCATCGAAGAGTCGCAGCACTCGTGTTGCATCGGGACCAGTAACGGCAATCTGATTGCCCTGCACCCGAATAGCGACGGCTGGAAAAGCTCGCTCAATCACGCGGAGATACTCGTCACGCGGTCCGAGCAGTCCCGACATCAAGTTGGTGTTGGGGACGTAGGTCGTTACGGTCGAGAATGAACCGCTCGTGGCGTCGATGCTCATCCGGGAGGCCACTCCATGAGACGACCGCCAATGACGTGAAGGTGCAGGTGCGGCACCGTCATCTGTCCATCTCGACCCACGTTCATAACGAGACGGTAACCGCTTTCGCGAATCCCCTTCACGTCAGCCACCCGTTGGGCTAAGAGGACCAAATCGTCAACGACGCCTTTGTGATCCTCGGGAACGTGGTCAGCGCTCGTCACGTGAGCCTTGGGAACGACCAAAACGTGCACGGGTGCCGTTGGGGCAATGTCGTCAAAGGCGTAGGCCGTGTCACTTTCGGCCACCAACGTCGACGGAATCTCACCGGCGACAATTTTGCAAAAGAGACAGTCACTCATTGAATAAAACCATTATTACGAACGGCGCCTTCGTATGAAGTGACCGCCCAACCCTCGCCGCGGAGCACGAGAAGGGTCGCGGCGACAATTGCGGCCGTTTCACCGCGAAGCACCGTGCTGCCGAGGCCGATGCGAAGCTGGTCCTGAGGCCACTCCCCTTCAGCCCAGCCGCCCTCTGGCCCAATGGCAATCGCTCGAACGCCGCGCAGCGAGCCCGTCGTTCCGGGCTCGGCGACGGCCACGTCGATGTCGACGTCCTTGACGTGCACGGGTTCGTTGATGACGATGTCGTAGGTCCGTCGACACTGGCCGCTCGACTCCTCGGCGATACGGCGCCAGCGGTCGAGAAGCTTGTCACGGTGTTCACCCTTGAACTTCACGGTCATTTGGGCCGAGATAAGCGGAGTGACGGTCGTGACGCCCAGTTCGACCATCTTCGAAACGGCCAACTCCGACTTGTCGCCCTTGAGCGGAACGATGAACAGTTCGGTCGGGGTGGGCTCGGGGTCGGTAACGACGTCCGAAGTTCGAGTGATGACCTTGTCGCCGACCTTGGCAAATGCCCACTGGCCCTTGCCATTCGTCACGACGATCTCCTCGCCCTCCTCGGCGCGCAGCACCTTAAAGAGGTGGTGGGCGTCGTCCTTGCTCAAGACGGGGGTCGTCACATCGACGACTCGCATCTGGGTCAGTGCGTCAACTCGTCGCTGAAAGTCCTGAAGTGTCATTTCTTGCCCGTCTTTCTCCGGTTAAAAAATCCCTGGGTTGACTCTTGAATCTCGTCGCCTCGAGCCGCGGCGTAGTCACGCAGCAACTTCTCAGCAGTTTCGTCGAGTTCGGTAGGGACCGCAAGGGCGAGGTGAATGTAGAGATCTCCTCGTCCCCGGCCGCGCATGTGGGGGACGCCCTTATCGCGGATACGCAAAATCGTGCCGTGCGTGCTGCCGGCCGGCACGCTGAGCGCCTCGTCCTCTTCGAGCGTCGGAACGGGAATGGTGGCCCCGAAGACCGCTTGGGGAAACGAGATAGTGGCTTCGTGATGCAGGTCGTCACCGTGTCGCTCGAAGCGCTCGTCCTCTTCAACCAAAATGCGAACATACAGCGTTCCGTTGGGCGCTCCGCGCATTCCGGCCGGACCGAGGTTCGACATCCGCAAAGCCGAGCCGTGTTCGATACCTGCGGGTACCTTCACCGTGATGGACTTCTGCTCCGTCTTGCGACCTTCACCGCGACAGTCAGCACAGGGCGACGTGATCTTGGTACCCATGCCTGAACAGTCGTCGCAAGGACCGGTAGTCACCATTTGGCCGAGCATTGAATTTCGGACTCGACGGACTTGGCCGGCACCACCACACGTGCCACACCGCGTGACGTCGCTACCCGGTGCGGCTCCCCGACCCTCACAGGTCGCACAGCCCACGGGCAGCGTCAGCGTGATTTCGTGATTGACACCAAAAGCCGCCTCGTGCAGCGTGATTGAGAGATTTACCTCAGCATCCGGTCCAGGCTGCGGCCCGGCGCGACGGGCACCACCACCGCCGCCCCCAAAACCCTGGAAGAACATGTCAAAGAGGTCTTGCGCCGAACCGGCGTCAAAGCCCTGCTGACCGTTCATGTCGGAACCAAATCGGTCGTAGTGACTTCGGCGGTCGGGGTCTGACAGGATCTCGTAGGCCTGCGAGATCTCCTTGAACTTGGCCTCGGCCTCGGCGTCGCCAGGGTTGGCGTCGGGGTGATATTGACGGGCCAGTCTTCGATAGTTGCGCTTGAGGTCTTCGTTCGAGGCCGAAGCGTCAGTTTCGAGAAGTGAATAGAGATCGTGATTAGCCATGGTGAGTCTCACTACTTAGTCGTTCGGTCAATTGTTCAGAGACCACGTCGGCCGCCGCAATAGCTTCGGCGTACTTCATGCGGGTCGGGCCGAGCAGGCCAACGGCACCGGCGTTTTGGCCGTCAATGGTCAGCGGGGCCACCACCACGGCGCACTCGGCCAACGGGGCGTATCCGTGTTCGGAGCCAATAGCCACCGAGGCGCCTTTTTGCAGCAGATCCTTAAAGAGCGAGACGATGACGAGTTGCTTTTCGAGCACGTCGAGCACTTGACGAGCTGACTCCATCGTGTCAAAGGAGTCGGCAACTTTCGATGCGCCACCCACAAAGACTTGCTCGCCGTCGAGTTGGGCCGTGTCGTCAAAAAGCGACTCGGCCGCCCGGCGTACCAACTTGGCCACTGGAGTATTGAGGGCCGGAACTTCAATACGGTCGCCGAGGGTCGTGCCCAGGACCAGTGCTCGCAGCTGGGCCGAGGCAATGACCACGTCGTCCGTGGTGACATCAAAGTCCAGGTTGACGACCTTCTTCTGGACGTCCATATCCGAGAGTGTCACGACAACGAGGATTCGACGACTGTCAAAGTCCACGAGGTGGGCATCACGAACGGTGGCGTTGCCGTGTCCGGGTCCGGGTCCGACGATAACGGCCGGATACCGAGTGACGTCAGCCAGTTTGGCCGTGATCTGCTCGTACATGGCCTTCATCTCGCCTTGGAAGGTGCCGATAAAGGAGTGGAGTTGCTGAACCTTAGGCGTCGAGAGCTTGCCCCGCTCGAGGCTGTCGACGAAGTGCCGATAACCCTTTTCGGTCGGCACGCGTCCAGCGGACGTGTGGGGCTGTTGGAGGTACCCGGAGCGCTCGAGGGCGACGAGCTCACTGCGAATCGTGGCCGGAGACACGTTGATGCCGGCCGTGTCTCGCACCGTCTGCGAACCCACGGGGTGGGCGGTGTCGATGTGCTCCTTGACCACGGCGGCGAGGACGGCAGCCTTTCGGGCATCCATGTCTTCGGCGCGGTCACTTTCTGATGCTGGCGAACGGCGAGCCATAGTTCTCCTTCTGGCACTCAATCCTACCGAGTGCCAGTTCGCGACGTCCCCACCTCAGCCGACCGAATCTCCACTAATGAGGGATAAACGTGGCGAAGAGGGCGAGGGCGCAAAGCGCCATAACCACGAAGGTCACGGCTAGCATTCGGCGCGAGAGCGGACTGGCCACCGCGTCACCCATGACCTCGTCGTTGGTAACAATTCGACGCAGCAAGAAGATCAGCGGAACGGCCACCACGCCGTTGACGACCGCGGCAAAGACGAGCGCCTTGATGGGATCAACGCCGATCAACGTCAGAGCGAGCCCCACCAAGGTGGACAGCGCAATCGTGCCGTAAAAGCCCCGCGCGTCCCGGGCGCGCTGTTCGAGCCCTTCATTCCATTCCATGACCTCACTCACGGCGTACGAGGCGGAGCCGGCCAACACGGGAATTCCCAGTAGCCCCATCCCCACGACGCCTACGGCAAAGAGAGCCTTAGCAATCGTGCCGGCGTGCGGAAATGACGTAACCAGAGGTTCCAGAGCCTTGGCGGCATCCGCGGCCGTTCCGATCTGCAAAATGCCGTTGGCGTGGAGCACGGTGGCCGTTGTAACCATCATGAACCAGCTGCCGATCTGTGAGACACCCATGCCGATGGCGTTATCGATTCGTACATCGCGCATATCACGGGTCAACGCTCGATTGGCCCGCTTCTCTTCGACCTCTTCGGAGGCCTGCCAGAAGAACATGTAGGGACTGATGGTCGTTCCGAGAATTCCGACAATCATGTACCAGTAGTTGGAGCTCCACTGCAGGTGGGGCACGATGGTGGCCCGGAAGATCTGCCCCCACGGTTCGGCCACGATGAGCGCCGTAGCGACGTAGGCCAACAGGGCGAGGGCGAGAAACTTCAAGATCCGCACGTACACGTGGTACTGAATGAAGACTTCGAGACTCAGCACAATCACCGTAAAGAGTGTGCTGAGCAAGGCCACGGGAGCCGGGATGAGCAGCTGGAGCGCCGCTCCAACGGCCGCGATGTCGGCCCCAATGTTGATGATATTGGCAACGAGCACCAGGCCGACAACGCCATAGAGCACCCGACGGGAGTAGAAATCGCGGGTGACTTGGGCCAATCCCTTGCCGGTGACAAAACCAATGCGCGCGGTGGCCTCTTGCACCGAAATCATGAGCGGGAGACAGAGCGTCAATGTCCAGAGTTGGCTATAGCCAAAGGCCGCTCCGGCGTTGGAGTAGGTAACGATGCCCGAAGGATCATCGTCGGCCGCTCCCGTCACGAGACCGGGACCCAAAATGCGCAACCAGCGTGGGTAGCGCAAACGTTTCATGGAGAGAACTTACGCCGGACCTGAGATAAATGCGGGCCGGCACCTTGCTAGCCTCACCGTGCTCGAAATTGTTAGAAGGAGGAACCGTGCGCCGACGCATGCTGAAGTCGAAAATTCATCGCGCCACCGTCACGGGTGCCGACCTTCACTACGAGGGCTCGATCAGCATTGGACCCGACCTGCTGGCCGCGGCCGACATTGCCGAGTTCGAGCAGGTCGCCGTGGTTGACGTCAACAACGGCAATCGTTTCGAGACCTACGCCATCGTCGGCGAACCCGGCGAAATCTGCCTCAACGGTGCCGCGGCCCGACTCGTGCACCTCGGTGACATTGTCATCATTTTCACGTACGCCGACTTTGAAGCCTCCGAGCTCGAAGGCTTTGCCCCGACCGTGGTGCACGTCGACGCCCACAATCGCCAGGTGTAATCGTGTCCGGCCTGCCGGATAGCGACGTTGTTATCACCGAGCAGGTTGTTCGCTCACTGCTTGCTACGAGCCCGTGGCCCACGCCGTTGGTGGTTGAACAAGTGGCCTTTGGCTTTGACTTTGAAACGTGGCGAGCTGACGAGTTGGCCCTGCGACTGCCTCGGCGAAGCAGTGTGGTTGCGGCGCTTGGCAGTGAGCAGCATTGGCTCGCCAGCGCGACCGCGACCGTGGGGCTCGAAGTTCCGACCGTTCTTTTTGAGGGCTCCCCAACGGAATCGTTTCCCTACCCCTGGAGTGTCGTTCACTTCATCGAGGGCGAGGTTGGGTACCGCGTCGATCGCCTCGACGTGGCCTCAGCGGCGGCCTCGCTCGGCACCACGTTGGCCCATCTCCACGCCGTTGCACCCCACGATGCGCCGCGCAATCCCTGGCGTGGTGTGGCGCTGGCGGCACGGGTCGACTCGTTCGAAGCACACGCGCGCCAGCTGCCGCCCGCACTGCGCGAGACACTGCGCCGCCACTTTGACCGAGGCGTGAGCACAACCCCCTACCAGGGCGAAGACCGATGGGTTCACGGTGACATTCATCTCGGCAATGTGATCTTTCGCGATCATCGACTCGTTGGGCTCATTGATTTCAGTGATCTCACGGCCGGAGACCCCTCGACCGATCTCGGCGGGGCGCTCTTCACTCTCCCGGCCTCAAGCCACGAGGAGTTCTGGCGGGCTTATGGAATTGATGAGACAGCCCTGCGGGAACGGGCCATTGGGTGGGCCTCACTCTTTGTCGCCCTGCACCTCGGAATCGGCGAAGAGCCCTACGTCGCAATGGCCACGCAGGCCGCCACGTGGCTTAGTGAACTCGATTAGTCCTCGAGTTTGAGGGCGGCCACAAAGGCCTCTTGGGGCACTTCAACCCGGCCGATGTTCTTCATACGCTTCTTGCCCTCTTTTTGCTTCTCGAGGAGTTTGCGCTTTCGAGTGATGTCGCCGCCGTAACACTTGGCCAGCACGTCCTTACGTACGGCCTTCACGGTTTCGCGGGCGATGATTCGACCACCAATGGCGGCCTGAATCGGGACATCGAACATCTGGCGGGGAATGAGCTCCTTCAGCCGCTCGGCCATCCGACGGCCGTAGTAGTCGGCGTTGGACTTATGCACCACGGTCGAAAAGGCGTCGACCGCGGCACCGTTGATGAGCAGGTCTACTCGCACGAGCTGGCTCGTGATGTAGTCACCGGGCTCGTAGTCGAGGCTGGCGTACCCCTTAGTGCGGCTCTTGAGTGCGTCGAAGAAGTCGATGACCACTTCGGCCAGGGGAATCGAGTACCGAATCTCAACCCGCTCCGTGGAGAGATAGTCCATCTTGGTCATCTCGCCACGGCGTGACTGGCACAGGTCCATTACGGCACCGAGGTACTCCGAAGGTGTCAGGATTGAGATGTCGAGCATTGGTTCGTCAATGTGATCAATACGACTTACTTCGGGCATTTCAGTCGGGTTGTCGATGTTGACCTGCGTTCCATCGGTGAGGAAGGCTCGGTACACCACTGACGGAGCCGTCGCAATGATCGAGAGGTTGAACTCTCGCTCGAGTCGTTCGCGAACGATCTCCATGTGCAAGAGACCCAGGAAGCCGCAGCGGAAGCCAAATCCGAGGGCGTGGGAGCTCTCCGGCTCAAAGGTGATGCTCGCGTCGTTCAGTTTCAACTTGTCGAGTGAGTCGCGCAGGTCGGGCAGGTCGTCGCCATCAATTGGGTAGATTCCGCAAAAGACCATGGGCTTGGGGTCCTGGTAGCCGTCGAGCGGCTTGGCGGCCGGTTTCGCGGCGTCGGTAACGGTCTCACCAGACTTAGCGGCCGAGACTTCCTTAATACCGGCGATGAGATAGCCCACTTCTCCGGGTCCGAGCGCCGGCAGCGGCACCATCGAGGGCGTGCGCTTACCGATCTCTTCGATGTCGTAGTTAAAGCCGGCCTGCATGAGGCGAATCTTCTGGTTGGCGCGCAACGTACCTTCCATGATGCGCACTGAGGAGATAACGCCTCGGTACTGGTCAAAGTGCGAGTCAAAGATGAGCCCCCGCAGCGCCGCGTCGGGGTCACCCTGGGGTGCCGGGATGCGCTCAACAATGGCGCGCAGTAGTTCAGGAACACCTTCACCGGTCTTGGCCGAAATAGTGAGGACCTGCTCGGGCGGAATACCGAGGACGCGGTCGAGTTCCTCGCGGCAGCGATCAGGGTCGGCCGCCGGTAGGTCGATCTTGTTGAGGACGGCCACGATTTCGAGATTGTTTTCAATGGCCTGGTAACAGTTGGCCAGCGTTTGGGCCTGGATGCCCTGACTGGCGTCCACCAGCAAAACAGCCCCCTCACACGCTGCGAGTGATCGGGAGACCTCGTACCCGAAGTCAACGTGGCCGGGGGTGTCAATGAGGTGCAGGACGTGACCTTCGAACTCCACCCGGACGTTTTGGGCCTTGATGGTGATGCCGCGCTCTCGCTCAATGTCCATGGAGTCGAGATACTGGGCCCGCATATTGCGCATCTCGACGGCCTTGGTAATCTCCAAAATACGGTCCGAGAGGGTCGACTTACCGTGGTCGATGTGAGCAATAATCGAAAAATTACGGATTTTCGACTGGTCAAGCGGAGAGAAAGGAGCGGCCACGGTGGCTTCAGGCTACCCGAGTACCCCACCCCGAATGGACGGGTGGCTCAGAACTGCTAGCATTTCAAAGCCCGCCGGGATGTCCGGCCCATCGTTCATTGAGGTTTTCACGTGGCGAATATTAAGAGCCAGATCAAGCGCAACCGGACCAACGAAATTTCGCGTCTGCGTAACAAGGCCGTGAAGTCGGAAGTTCGTACTCGCATTAAGAACGCGACCGCAGCTGCCGGCACTGAGAACGAGGCCGAGGCCCTGCGTCTGGCCATCAAGCGACTCGACAAGGCTGCCGCCAAGGGTGTAATTCACAAGAACCAGGCCGCCAACCGCAAGAGCGGTCTCGTCAAGCGCATCGCTGCACTCAAGAACGCTTAGCGCCTCGCGCCCTCGCCCATCTTGGCGAGCCGTGCCACCAATATCTCCAAAACCAAAGTTGGGTCCAACGCCGTCGCACCCTTGATGTCGATATCGGCCTGCGCGACCAGTTTCACGGCGTGAGCAATTCGATCCGTACCCAACGCGTTAAAGGTTCCGAGCAACTTCTTGGCCGGATATTCCTTCATTCCTAGCAAGCTCATAACTGCCGCGGTGCTGGCCGCACCTGAGTTCTGCAGTTGCGCCAACCGCAGGTAGTGACGTTGCAAGATGCCGAGAACTTGGACCGGCACCCGTCCTTCGCTGTCGAGCATCCGACGAGCCGTGCGCACGCCTTCGGCCACGCGGCCTCGGTCAATGCAATCCGTGAGGTCCCACTCGGGGACGTTGCCCATCTCGCCGAGATAGGGCTCAATGTCGGCGTAGGTGACCTTCTCGACGCCGTAAACCGACTGCAGGGTGCGAGCCAGCGCATCAACGCGCTCAACCTCTTCACCGAGTCGGTCCATAATCGGCCCAATGGCCGCGGGGTCAACCTTCAGGTTGTATTCGCGGAACTTCTCTTTGACGTAGGCGTCGCCCTTGTTGAAGCCCACCGTGACGTCGATCACTCGTGTCGCACTTTTCAGGAGAGCGTTGGCCTTGGTCGTCGTACCCGCCATGAGCAGGGTCACGCCCGGGACGGGTGCGTCAATCCAACGCTGCAGGTGTTCGACGTTGGCCTTGGCGAGCGCAAACGCGTTACGAACTACCACCACACGGTGCGGCACGAGGAAGGGGGGCGTGTTGAGAGCAGTGATAATTCGCTGGACGAATGATTCGCGCTCATCGGGCGTGAGCGTGTCGTCGTTGACCGTGAAGTCTTCGAGCGCCATCGCCGGGTCGAGCCCCTCGAGCTGCTCGGCAATCAGCGCGTGGAGGGCGTCGTTGACGATGACGTCGTTGTTGCCGTAGAGGGCAACGGCCACCTCAGGCACTTCGCACCTCGGAGATGCGCGCGATGGCGTCACGAACCCGAACAGTGCCGGCCACGTCGTGCACGCGCAAGATCCGACAGCCGGCCACGATGCCGAGCGCCGATGCGGCCAGGGTGGGCTCTCGACGTTCGGTCACGGGGAGGTCGAACATGACCCCCAAGAACGTCTTGTTTGAGGCCGATAGCAAGAAGGGGTACCCGAGGGCGGCCAGCGTTGAGGAGTCTCGGAGCAACTGCAGCGACTGTGCGGCCGTCTTGCCGAGGTCAAGTCCGGCATCAAGGATGATGCGATCTTCGGCCACCCCGGCGGCCAACGCACGGTCACGGCGTTCAAGGAGAAAGTCGCGAACCACTTCGGTCACGTCGTGATACTCAGGGTTGGGATCGGCCACGCGGGGGCGGAGGCGAATGTGCGTGGCCACCACTGTGGCCCCGGCACGGGCGGCCACCGGGAGATACTCAGGGTCGGCAAAGCCACTGATGTCGTTACCAATGACGGCACCCTGAGCAAAGCAGGCTTGAGCCACCGAGGCTCGCCACGTGTCAACGCTGATCGGAACGTCGAATCGGCGGCGGAGTTCTTGGACGGCCGGGACGACCCGATCGAGCTCTTCGGTCTCGGAGACTTCCTCGCCCGGGCCGGCTTTGACACCACCGACATCGAGCAAGTCGGCCCCGTCGTTGACGAGCTGTTCGGCCCGCGCCAAAAACACGTCGAGATCAAAGGTTGCCGCTGGCGAGAAGAAGGAGTCCTTGGTGCGATTCAAGATGCCCATCACGAGAGCCCGGTGCGTCACGTCAACGACCCGCTCCCCCAGTCGAAGCGACAGAGGTTGTGATGGTACGAAAGGCTCCATTAGTAGAGGCGGTTGGCCAGACGACGGCGGTAGGTGACGAAGCGAGGGTCTTCGGGGCCAAGGGCGTCGAGAATCTGGAGCAACTTGGCGCGTTGCTCTTCATCGTCGATGGCGGCTTCGAGCAGCTCGTCGAGCGTCACGTCGAGGTCACCCGTGAGATCAATGCCCGCTGAGCCGATGCGAGCTCGGGCCATCAGCGTGGCCAGTACGGCCGATGTTGCGTAGGGCTCGAGCAGAATCGTGACGTCGTCGTAGCGTCCCTCGCTGAGCCAGAGGGTGGCGAGTGCGCTCAAGACGTCGGGGTTTGATGCGTCAAGGGCCATTGCCTTGGTTAGCGACTCTTCGTCACCGGCCGCGATCAACGCCGCGAGCGGTGATGCGGCGGGGGCAAACTTGGCAACCCAGGCGCGCACTTCGTTCTCGGGCTTAGCCCCGACAAACTGATCAACAATCTTGCCCTCGACGATGGCGAAGACGGCCGGAATGCTCTGTACCGAAAAGGCCTGTGAGACGCGAGGGTTGGCATCAACGTCGACCTTGGCCAGCGTTACGGCGCCGTTCGTTTCGGCAATCACCTTTTCGAGAATCGGGCCGAGCGTCTTGCAGGGGCCGCACCATTCAGCCCACAAATCAACGACGACGGGCGAGGTCATGGACTTTTCCATGACCTCCTGGGAAAACGTTGCATCAGTGACATCGACCACGGGGTCAGCCTAACGGCGGGAGTTACGTTGCCCGAAGGTAGGGGGCGGCAAAGCCAACTAATCTCGCCATCTATGAGCGAATCAATCATGGGAATCCACGAAGCCAACGTCACCGAGTGGATGGTCTCCAACGTCGGCGCCGTGGCGCCCCTCCGCTTTGACCTCATCGCCGGTGGTCGCTCGAATCTGACCTACCGCGTTACCGACGCCAACGGAACGAGCTTCGCGTTACGCCGACCACCCACCAGTCACGTGCTGCCGACGGCTCACGACATGGTGCGCGAACACACCATCATCAGCGCCCTGTCACCACTCGGTGTCCCAGTCGCCAAGCCCCTCGGCCTATGCACCGAAGAGTCCGTGAACGAGCGCCCCTTTTACGTCATGGAGTTTGTTGAAGGTGCCATTCTTCGCGACCGCAAAGAGGCCGAAGCTGCATTCTCCGTCGCCCAGCGATTCGACATCGGTGGCAATCTCGCCGAGACGCTCTCGTCGCTGCACGACGTTGACGTCACCAAGGCCGGTCTCGGTGACCTGGCCCGTCACGACGGCTACATCGAGCGTCAGATTCGCCGCTGGCGCGGCCAGTACGAGCAGATGGCCGTAGAGGGTGTCAACCACGACGGACTCGTTGAGGCCGTGGGCGATCAGTTGGCCGCCAGCATCCCCACGCAGCAAAAAGTGGCCGTCGTCCACGGTGACTATCGCCTCGACAACACCGTCCTTGACACCAACGGTCGCGTGCGCGCCATCCTCGACTGGGAGATCTGCACCCTCGGCGACCCGATGGCTGACCTTGGGCTACTCCTCGTCTACTGGGCCGAGCCGAGCGACGGCACGGCCGCACTGCTCGGATCCGCCCCCACGACGGCCGAGGGCTTCATGACCCGCAAGCAGGTTCTTGAGGCCTACGCCAGGCACACCAGCCTCGACGTTAGTCAAGTCGGCTTCTACCAGGCCTTTGGCTACTGGAAGCTGGCCTGCATTCTCCAGGGCGTCTTTGCTCGCTACAGCGCGGGCGCCACGGCGGGCGACACCGGTTCGGTGGCCGAGTTTCCCAAGCACATCGCTTTGCTGGCCGAGACGGCCAAGCGCACGCTCGAGGAGGCGTAATGGACGGCCCCGAGTTCGAACGCATTCTCTACTTCAACGATCCGGCCCTCCACGAGCCGGTCTTGATTGTCGGTCTCGAAGGATGGATTGACGCCGGCTTTGGAGCAAACGCCGCCATTAACTCGCTCCTGTCCACCATGAAGACCGAGCTCATCGCCATGATGGAGACCGAGTACTTCATCGACCAGCGAGCCCGTCGCCCAATTGTGCAGATCGTGAACGGTGTTACGACGAATCTGACCTGGCCCGAAATCCAAGTGCACCACGGCGTCGACGGCGACGGCGCCGACGTCATCTTGCTGACCGGACCAGAGCCGGACTTTCACTGGGGTGACTTTGTCGACCTCGTGGTTGAGATGTGCGAGCGACTCGGCGTACGCATGGTGGTCGGCCTTGGTGCCTTCCCCGGCCCCGTTCCACACACCCGCCCACTTCGCGTTGTCGGCACCGCGCCGGCCGCTAGTGCCCACCTCTTGCACGCGGTCACGGCCGTCGACGGTGAGATCGAAGTGCCGGCCGGCATCATGGCCGCTCTTGAACTGGGCTGCGCCGAAGCCGGCATCGAAGTCATCACGCTGTGGGCCCGAGTACCTCACTACGTCGCCTCAATGCCCTACCCCATCGCGTCGGCTGCGTTGATCGACGCCGTGGCCGCTGTGGCTGGCCTGACGGTCTCCTCTGTCGAACTGCGTTCTAAGGCCGAAGAGACGCGTCAGCGCGTTGACGACTTGGTAGAGAACAATCCTGAGCACGAGACCATGGTGCACAACCTCGAGTCTCAGGCCGACGAGATTGAGCCACCAGTCGCTGATGAATTACCGTCAGGTGACGAACTGGCCGAAGAGCTCGAGCGCTTCTTGCGCGATCAAGAGACTTGAATCGAAGCGTCCTCGCTAGAGGACGTCGCCTTCTTCCATTTTGATACCGAGTCCAAGGGCGTAGCCCTCAAGGAACAGTTCACACTCGCGCTGGCGCGGATGACGGTTGGCAATCTCGTAAAAGGCCTTGCTGTGGTCGGCTTCGTGAAGGTGGGCCAGCTCGTGAACTAACACGGCGTCAATTACCCAGTCGGGACATTGACGGAGTCGACTTGAGACACGAATCTCTCGTGTCGATGGCGTACACGAGGCCCAGCGAGTGCGCTGATTGGAGACCCACCGCACTGAACTGGGAACGATCCCGTCGGTATAAAGATCGGCGAGGACCGCCACCCGGGCTTCGAGGGCGGCGTCGCTAGCCATGGCTTGAGGACGCTGGGTGAGCAGCCGCTCAACCAGCTCGTCAACAAAGTGGTCACGAGCCCGACCTCGGAGGCGAGCCGGAATCTGCACGATGATGCGACTCCCCGACCAGTGAGCGTTACCCGTCTTCGTGCGACGCGTCGACGCTCGAATCTCAACCTCCGGCCGATTGAACTGCGGAGGTTGGACGACTATCGAGTCAGCGCTGGCGCGTCGAGCACTCACGGAACAATGTTGACCAATTTGGGTGGACGCGCGATGACGCGAGATGGCGCCGCTCCGTTGAGCAGCGCTGCAATCGACGGTTCAGCCAAGGCGGCCGCCGTAGCGTCGGCCTCACTGATGTCGGCCGCCACTTCGAGACGGGCCTTCACCTTGCCGGCGATCTGAATCACCATGGTCACGGTGTCGTCAACCACGAGGGACGGGTCCGCCGTTGGCCACGACTGGGCGTGAACCAACTGATCGTCACCGTGACGCTTGGCCCACAGCTCGGCGCTGACGTGCGGCGCCATGGGAGCCAAGAGAAGACACATCGTGTCGATGGCCTCGTCAAAGGTGGCGCGGTGAGCACCGTGGGCGTCACGAGCCCACTTGGAGAGTGTGTTTAAGAGCTCCATCAGGGCCGCAACACCGGTGTTGTAGCCCCACTTCTCAAAGCCGTCGGTAACGCGAACGATGGTCTTATGCACGGCGCGACGCACCGCGAGGTCAGTCGCGTCAGCTTCGTCGCGCCACGTCACCTCTTCGAGTTCGGCCAGACGCCAGAGGCGGTCAATGAAGCGAGCGCAGCCATCAATGACATCGTTGGTCTGCTCCGTCCAGTCAAAGTCATCATTCGGAGGTCCAACAAAGAGGTGGAAAAGTCGCAGTCCGTCGGCACCCACCGACTCGTAGTACTGCTGCGGTGCCACGAGGTTGCCCTTGGACTTACTCATCTTGGAGCCACCCATGCGAATCATGCCCTGGGTGAAGAGTCGCCTGAAGGGCTCACGCGGCAGGCCGGGGGCGAGGCCCACGTCAACGAGGGCCTTCATGTAGAAGCGGGCGTAGAGGAGGTGCAAAATGGCGTGCTCGATACCACCGATGTACTGATCGACTGGCATCCACTTGGCGGCCGCGCTCGGGTCGAAGGGAACTCCAGGGGTGAACGGGTCGGTGTAACGCAGGAAGTACCAGGACGAGTCGGTAAAGGTGTCCATGGTGTCGGCTTCGCGACGGGCCGCACCCCCACAGGTCGGACAGGTGGTACTGCGGAATCCCTCATGGGTCGCGAGTGGCGACTGGCCACTCTTGTCCATCGAGACATCGTCGGGGGCCACGACCGGGAGCTGTTCGGCTGGGACGGGGACGATGCCACACCCGTCGCAGTAGACGATGGGAATCGGACAACCCCAGAAACGCTGACGTGACACCAACCAGTCACGGAGGCGGAAGTTGACCTTGGCCTCTCCGGCGGCACGCTCGCCCAAGAATGCCGTGGCCTGCTTCTTCGCTTCCGAAATGGACAGTCCGTCGAGAAAGCCGGAGTTGATCTTGACACCGTCACCGGAGTAAGCGCCACCTTCGAAGTCGGCCGGTGGGGCCACGGTGCGAACGAGCGGCAGGTTGTGAACCTGAGCGAAGGCGTAGTCACGCTCGTCCTCGGCCGGCACGGCCATGATTGCGCCGGTGCCGTAGGTCCCCAAGACGTAGTCGGCCACATAGACCGGCAACTTGTCACCGTTAAAGGGGTTAATCACGTAGCTACCAGTGAAGGCACCGCGCTTGTCGAGTCCGATACCGCTGTCCGAAGAAGCGGTGCGCTCAAGTTCACTCGCCCCACGGGCCCGCGTCACGAGTTCATCAACGCCATCGCGCTGTTCAGCCGTCGTCAACTGATCGAGCAGCGGGTGCTCGGGAGCCACTACTGCGTAGGTGACACCAAAGCCAGTGTCAGGTCGCGTCGTAAAGACGCGAATGGCTAGGTCGGGCTGACCGTCGACCTGGAGGGCAAACTCGGCGCCCTCACTGCGACCAATCCAGTTGCGCTGCATCGTCTTGACACGATCAGGCCATTCGAGGCCATCGACTTCGTTGAGGAGTTCGTCGGCGTAGGCCGTGATCTTAAAAAACCACTGCTCCAAGTTCTTGCGTTCGACGAGGTCGCCCGAGCGGTCACAGGTACCGTCGGCGTTGACCTGTTCGTTGGCGAGCACCGTGGCACAACCGGGGCACCAGTTGACCGGGGCGTTGGCGCGATAGGCCAGACCAGCCTCAAAGAACTTCAGGAAGATGAGTTGCGAGTACTTGATGTATTCGGGATCGTGGGAGCGAACTTCGCGGCGCCAGTCATACACGGCTCCCAGCTTTTGGACCGAGGCACGAAGCTCCTCGATCCGCTGGTCGGTGAAGAGACGGGGGTGACTACCGGCCTTAATAGCCGCGTTCTCGGCCGGCAGGCCGAAGGAGTCAAAACCAAAGGGCGACAGCACGGCCTTGCCGCGCATCGTCTGGTAGCGAACGACCAGGTCGCCAAAGGTGTAGTTGCGTACGTGCCCCTGGTGGGCTGCGCCCGATGGGTATGGGTACATGCACAGGGCATAGAAACGCTCGCGGGGATCGTCGTTGTCGACTTCGTAAAGGCCCGAGTCACGCCACCGTTGTTGCCATTTGGATTCCAGTGCGACTACATCAAAGGGGCGTGCCATAGACCAATTCTAGAAAGAACGACTCGAGGTTCAGAATTGTGGCCCTCGGAGGCTCGTCGGGCGATTTGGTCCTCGAAAAGTTCCTGCTAATCTGGTCACTTCCTGGGGGTATAGCTCAGCTGGTAGAGCACTTGCATGGCATGCAAGGGGTCAGGGGTTCGAATCCCCTTACCTCCACAAATCATTACAAACGCTGCTTAGAGCGTCTGGAGTGCCGAATTCTCGGCAATCACTTCGAAATCTTGGTCGACGTGCAGCAGCTCCACTTCATTGCGGATCGCAATTGATGCAATCAAGCAATCCAGCATCTTTCGAGGAGTTTTGCCATTCTGACGGCAGTTACGAAAAATGGCCGCTGACATTTCATAGTCGGCCGACACTGTTCGCAGGACGGTGCAGCGGGCCATAAGTCGACGCAGCAGCGCAAGTTCGCCCTCGGTGCGCGCCCCGGCAAATACTTCCATCACAACTGGCTCGCAGACAGCGAGTTCTGAATCGAGGAGTTCGCGAACTCGTACGCACGTCGGACTACCCGTTCCCCTGAGAAATTCGACCCACGCCGATGTGTCAACCAGAATCACGACACTCGGCTCGCACGCGTGGAGTCAAGGTCACCCTCCCAGCCCATCCCCTCGAGACTGCGAGCTTCCTCGAGACTCATGGCGTCGGCCGCCAGTAACTGAAGGGCAAAATTGACGGCCTCACGCTTGGTTTTGAGATTGAAGCGCTTCATGACCGCAGCGCATGCCGCATCGTCAATTTCAATATTCGTTCTCGCCATACACATAACGTACACCTTCTATACATCTCTTTCGAGGTCACCAACAAGTCCTAAATGTGGCGATAGAAATGGCCCCGAAGACGGCAACGCCATGAACGGCGACGACCTAGCGTGGGCAACCACGGCGACACACGATCGCTGGCTGCACAGTTTCTGGAGGACTCATGCTGGTCATTGCTGGACGTTTCAAAGTTCTCGAGTCGGGTCGAGCCGATCTCCTCGCCGCGGGTTCAACGATGGCCGAAGCCAGTCGGAACGAGCCCGGCTGTATTGACTATCGCCTGTCGATCGACGTCGACGATCCCCTGACGATGCAGATTCTGGAACAGTGGGAGTCCCAAGCGGCTCTTGACGCCCACTTTGCCACCACTCACTTTGCCGAGTTCTCCGGCGTTTTGATGACCGCCATCGACGGGGGCGCCGACTTTTCACGGTATGAAGTCTCGGCCAGTGGGCCACTCTTCGGCTAGAAGTCAGGATTTCGTCACAGAGAAGCGACAACTGCCCACCATTAGGCTTCCCCGCGTTTCTAAGCCGTAGGAGTTTCATCATGTGGTCACCCCGTTCGTTCCGAGCAGCACTAGCTGTGGCCGTGCTGTTCATCCTCGGCGCTGGCGCCATCATGTCGGCCAAGACGGCCACCATCAACGAACCGTCAGCGGTCAGCGGTCTTCCCCACAGCTACCAGTCCTGGATTGCCAGTGAGATTCAGGCCAAGCTTCCGACATCTTCGTCGGTGCCGGCCATCGTGGTCTTCTACCGCTCCGACAAGGTGCGCCTGAGCACCGATGAACAAGCAAAAATTGGACGGGCCATCACGCCGCTCGCTTCGAGTGCCTCGGCAGCCACGCCCGCCTCGCCGGCCGTTCCCTTAAGTGGTGTGGAGCTTTCGAAAGATGGGCGAGTTGCACTCATCACGATTGCCATCTCAACCAAGCCAGATGACAACGCGATTTCCAATCGCGTGGCGGCCATGCGTGCCTTCCTGAAGCAGTCTCCAATCGACGGGGTGAGCGCTGCCATCACCGGTGCTCCGGGTTTTGTCACCGACCTCGGCCACGTCTTTGACGGCGCCGACACGAACCTTCTCTTGGCCACCGTCATCGTGGTCGCCATGCTCTTGATTGCCACCTATCGCAGCCCAGTCCTTTGGCTCGTGCCGCTCATCGTCGTGGGATTGGCCGACCAGATCGCGGCGTCGCTCGTTGCACACCTCGCGCCACACCTGGGAATCCGGCTTGACGGAGCTTCGACAGGCATCGCGCAGGTCATCGTGTTCGGTGCCGGTACGGACTACGCGCTCTTGCTTATTGCTCGATATCGCGACCAGCTCCGTCACGAGGCCGACCGTTTTGTCGCAATGCGCACCGCGCTTCGCAAGACCACGGAATCGATTGTGGCCTCCTCGAGCACAGTTGCCATTGCTCTAGCCCTGCTCTTGACCGCCTCACTCATGGGTACGCGGGCTCTCGGATTTGCCGCTGGCGTGGGCATCATTGTCGCGGCGCTCTTTGGCCTCTTCATCCTCCCAGCGGCCATCGTCCTCTTCGGTCGCGGACTCTTCTGGCCTCTGATCCCGAAGTTGGGCGACGAAACACACCGCGATGGTCGAATCTTCGGTCGCATTGGTGCCTTCGTAGCCAAGCGACCCCGAGCCATCGCCCTGGCGAGCGTGGCCTTACTTTTACTGCTGGCCTCCCTCGGTATTGGCATCAAGAGCGGGCTCTCATCAACTGAACAGTTCACCGCCAAGCCAGAAAGCGTGGTCGGCCAGACCGTCCTCGCCTCCGCATTCCCGGCGGGAAGTTCTGACCCCATCGCGGTGTTGACGCCGACGAATCAGGTTGACCATGTGTCCGAGATTCTCCGTGGCATCAACGGTGTCACCGCCATCGTTCCAGGCCCACAGAACGCCACGTGGACCGAACTGGACGTCACGACGACTACAGAGCCAAGCTCGAGCGCAAGCTTCGCGCTGATCAAGCAGATCCGAACCAAGCTCGCGCGCCTGCCTCAGGTTGCGGTTGGCGGCGACAGCGCCATCAGTCTCGATGCGTCAACGGCCTCGAGTCACGACACTCGACTCATCGCACCGCTCATTTTGCTCGTGGTCCTCGTAGTGCTCGTTCTCTTGCTGCGTTCGGTGGTCGCACCACTCTTGCTGCTCTTGACGGTCGTGGGTACGTACTTCGCCGCCATGGGCGTCGCGTGGTTTATCTTCCAGCACGTCATGCACTTCCCCGCCCTCAATATCGGCACCAACTTCTTCGCGTTCCTGTTCTTGGTGGCCCTCGGCGTTGACTACAACATCTTCTTGGCCGCTCGCGCCAATGAAGAGCGGGCAACACTCGGCAACGACGAAGGAATGTTGATGGCCTTGCGTTCAACGGGCGGCGTTATTACGTCCGCCGGCATTTTGTTGGCTTCAGTCTTCTTGGTGCTTGGCGTTCTGCCGCTCATTGCGTTAACGCAGATCGGCGTCATTGTCTGCGCCGGTGTGTTGCTCGACACACTGCTCGTGAGAACCGTGTTGGTTCCAGCGCTAGCGCTCTCGCTGAAGGATCACTTCTGGTGGCCGAATCGTCAACCGAAGGTAAAGGCGTAAGCCGAGACCCCGACGGGGAACGTGATCGTCAGCAGCCCGGTTTGGGTGACTGACGAATGAAGGACGGTGTAGAGCGTCGGGATGCCCTCGACATCCACGGGAGCGAGCCGTCGTCCGTCGAGACTGACTTTGACGGTTCCACGGCCTGACATAACCAGATAGACATTTCGCGCCCGGACGTTGATGGTCAGTCGTGCACCCTCACCGGCAGTGATGCACTCAGACGATGGGGTCCACGCCCCGCCGAGACCGTACGTCGAAAAGGGAATGTCGGTGGGCATTTTGAAGCGATCTGACTGGCCGTCCACCATCGAGTTATTCACAAGGAACTGGCTCCGCTTGGTACCGAGATACGTCTCGGGGCTGATGGAGCCGTGCGGCGTCTGGTCGACAACTGAGGTGGCGACGGGTAATGGTGTCGTCGGACTGGCTTCGTGCAAGAGAGCGCGAATGAACGACTCTTCTTCTGGGTACCTACCTTCGCCGTAGGAGACGTGTCGAATAATTCCTTGGGCGTCAACCAGATACTCGGCCGGCCAGTACTGATTGGCGTATGCGTTCCAGGTCGCTAGATCTGGGTCCATCGCAATTGGGTAGCGAATCCCGAGTCGCTTCGCAGCCTGCGTCACATTGTTGACGTCATGCTCAAATGCGAACTCCGGCGAGGCAACGCCGACAACTTCGAGACCCGATCGGCGATACCGCTCGTACCACGCCTCCACGTGCGGGATATTGCGCTGGCAGTTAATACAGGAGTACGTCCAAAAGTCGACGAGCACGACGTGTCCACGAAGACTCTTCATGGTGAGCGGTTGATTGTGAGCAGTATTGCGCCACGCCGTAATGCCCGTGAACTCGGGAGCCACGCCGCAGTGCGAGAGCGTTCCCATGCCGGTGAAGGAAGCGCGCGATTCGCAGGGGGCAAGTGAACCCGTGGCGTGGCGGTGCCTAAGGTCACGAAGCTGCTTGGCCGCAAAGGAGTTTTCCTCCACGGCGTGTTGCAGCGACTGCGTGTACCCCGGGAGCATCCGCTGAAGCCCGTCCAAGAGATTGAAGTTGAGAGCGAGAGCCAATGCCACGAGTACCGCTCCGGCCAGTGGTCGAAGCTTTCGCACTCGTGACGCGAGACGGCGATTTCGTTCAATCAGACGGCTGCCAGCGGTGGCAATGGCCAACAGCGGCAGTGCTGCCCCAAGACCGAAGCAGAGACTCATGACGACCGTTGAGACACTCGCTTGGTGACGTGCACCAAGCACTGAAATCGTGGCCAGGACAGGTCCCGCACAGGGAACAAACACCAGCCCGAGGCTGAGACCAAAGACAAAGCCCGACGACGTGCCCGCACCGCCGGGGCGACCCAAACGAGCAAATGGGCGTTCAATAAGTTGTTCGAGGCGAGGAACAATGAGGCTGAGGCCAAAGATTCCCAGCGCCACAATGCCGAGTCGATGCAGGAAGTTGTCGGAGAGATGGAGAGTCGAGAGCAGAACCGACCCGAGCGCCGTGATCAGACTGAAACTAAGGACGAGACCCGCCACGACTGCCAATGAACGTCGAGTAGAGCGAGGGGGATTTTCTGTCGTGGTCCACCCGACCAAAATCACGGGAAGTATTGGAAGAATGCAAGGCGACACCCCGGCGACAATCCCAGCCAGGAAGCCGATCAACATCTGAGCAAACATTTCATCCACTTCGTCGTGTGGACTGAGTGTAACTACGGGCCCTGATTATGAATCAAACTACTGATCAACGTTGTGCTTTATGGCTGCGCGGACCATGGCCCTCAGTGCAGTCACCTTGACCTTTTCGCCCTCGGCGTAGTCGATTGCTCGGCGCACCCTTCCATCGAGGCTGGATGTGAAAATGCCGTCGGGGTCAGGCAGTGAGGCACCCTTCGCAAACGTGAGTTTCACCGCCTTCTTATAGACCTCGCCGGTGCAGATGATGCCGCCCTTGCTCCACACGGGTACGTTCCATTTCCACTCTTCGACAATGCCCGGATCAGTCTTCAAGATGATTGCTCGAACCTGGGCGAGAGTCTCGCCCCGCCAGTCGGGGTATTCCGAAATTCGTGAGTCGATGCATTCAGCGGGGGTAGATCCAGGAGACGGGGCGGCGGGGCTCATGGTGTCAATCTACTTTTTCGCACCAGCGTTCACCGTTGCGGAATACTTACAGCCGTGACTCACGCACTGATGGCTGGACTCCTGACGGGGTTCTCGCTCATCGTGGCCATCGGCGCACAGAACGCGTACGTCTTGCGAGTTGGCCTAACGAGACAGAACGTTTTTGTGGTTGTTCTCATCTGCACGCTGTCAGATATCGCACTCATCAGCCTGGGCGTCGGCGGCATCGGAACCATTGTGCGCCACGCGCCTCAAGCGCTCGAGGTCTTCCGCTGGTTCGGAGTGGCCTTCCTCGCGATCTTTGCGCTTCGATCGTTTCTTCGCGCCACCAAGCCTGGAAGTCTCTCCCCGAGCGAATCAACGCGCACCAAGGTCGGACCAGCGATCCTCGCGACATTGGCATTCACTTATCTCAATCCCCACGTCTATCTCGACACCGTGGTCCTGGAAGGCTCTATCGCCAATCAGTTCGGCTCAATGAAGTGGTGGTTCGCTCTGGGCGCCGCAATCTCATCCACACTCTGGTTCACAAGCCTTGGCTTTGGCAGTCGCTACGCATCTCGACTTATGTCTCGACCAGTGACGTGGCGAATCCTTGACATCGCGATCGGCGTCATCGTGAGCGGCGTCGCCATCAACTTGGCCTTTACGGCGCTACCGAAGTAGCCACAAAGCAAAGTGCCGCCCACAGAGGTGAGCGGCACTCCAGAATTCTTTGAAAACTTAGTGAAAGAGTGAAAACGCTTCTTCGCGACGACGTACGCGCTGCTCAGTTGCGAGCACATCGCCGTACCAGGGGAAACTGGCGGCTGAAAGCTTGCGCCAAATCATCTTTGGGTTGAACTTCGTGAAAATGAACATTGTGGTCCTTTTGTCTCAGGCCCCCCACAACTAACTACGAGTCCATAGTACTGGGGTATTGGAAAAAAGTGACCGGAAATTCTCAGGCCGGTCAGGGACTTTAGGCCTTTTTCATGATGCTGGATTTGAGATAAAGCGGTCCAAAACCGTCAACCTTGGCTTCCACGTCATGCCCACCGGGTCCGGGGACGAGACGAATATTGCGTACCCGGGTGCCGACTTTCAGGGTGTTCGAACTGCCCTTGACCTTCATGTCCTTGATAATTGTGACCGTGTCGCCATCGACGAGCACATTGCCGACGGCGTCGCGGATGATCTCATCTCCATCGGTCGATTCAGTCGCCTCGCCAGCCACCCATTCGTGGGCACACTCGGGACAGACCGTCAAGGTGCCCATGGGGTACGTGTTGACACAGGCGCATTCGGGACAGGGTGGTAGTTCGTTCACCCGCCGACTGTACTGACCCGACGTCGAGTCATGTCACACCCTCTTCTTACCTTGAACGTGTCAGGACCGTCCTGACAACCAAGGGAGACATCATGACCACCAAGACCCCCACCCCCAAGACACCCAAGGCCAAGAAGCCCGAAGTTCCTACTGCCACCAAGACCCACATCTACTTCGTCCTCGACCGATCTGGCTCAATGGCCAGCATCGCCAACGACGTCATTGGTGGCTTCAACACCTACCTGGCCCAGCAGCAGGCCGACGGTGATGATGCAGTAATGACCCTGGTCCAGTTCGACAGCGACGACGTCCACGAGGTCCTCGCCGACGCCGCGCCGATCAAAACCATTCAGCCTCTGAGCAGTGCCGTGTTCGTTCCTCGTGGCGGCACCCCGCTGTACGACGCAATGGGCCGCGTCATTACCGAAGCGATTGCCCGCGAGACACAGCTCAAGGGCGCCGAAGAGCCGGCCGAATCAATCGTCTTTGTGACCTTCACCGACGGTGAAGAGAACCAGAGTCAGGAGTTCAACCGCAAGTCGGTCTTCAACCTCGTGAAGGGCAAGACCAAGGATGGCTGGACCTTCGTGTTCATGGGCGCCAACCAGGACGCCTACGACTCGGGCACCAGCATGGGTGTCAGCATGGCGAACAGCTCTAATTACATTGCCGACAGTGAGGGCACTTCATTGGCCTTCCAGGACTTGGCCATGTCGATGTCACGTCGTCGCGAGAAGGTCCGCACCGGTGTGGCATTCTCGGCCGAAGAGTTCTTCGAAGCCGGAAAGACGGCCGACAAGGACGCCAGTAGTCGCGCCTAGTGCGCTGCCCGGCCCCGCTGGTGCAAGCCAGCGGGGCCATTTCGGGCAAACTTGATGCGTGACAATTTCCCGAATCCTCGCCACGTCCGGAGGCTTTGTGCCCGGACCCGTCCAACAGTCAGCTCGACTCGGACAAATGCTCCTCGACGCTCTTACGCTCACCGGCAAAACTCGCCCACGCGTCTGCCTCGTACTCACCGCGAGTGGTGACCCCGCCGATTACTACGCGCTCAGCTACGAAGCGTTCAATGCGGCCGGTTGTGATGTCACGCAACTCAAACTCTTCCCCCAACCATCGGCCGATCCCTTCGAGCGCTTGGAAGGTTCAGATCTCGTTTGGGTTGGTGGTGGATCTGTCGCCAACCTTTTGGCCCTCTGGGACCTCCACGGCGTGAGCCCGGCCATGCGTAGTTCGTGGGAGAAGGGGGTCATCCTCGGCGGCGTTTCGGCCGGATCGCTCTGTTGGCATGTTGGTGGCACGACCGATTCGTTCGGCCCTGACCTTCGCCCCGTGACTAATGGCCTCGCACTCTTGCCCTACGGCAATGGCGTTCACTACGACTCCGAGGCCCAGCGTCGGCCCCTTCTTCACACGTTGGTCGGTAATGGCACGATGCCCGAGGTGAACTACGCAACCGATGACCGCATTGGCCTGTGGTACGAGGGACAGGACCTCGTCAAGGTGGTCGCCGACCGCGAATACGACGTCACCACGGGTCCGGCTGCCTATCGCGTCGTTCGCACGAGCGCGGGCGTCGAGGAAACGAGACTACCGATTGGTGATGTGAAGTGAGCGACACTCGTTACCGTGCCCCCGAACGGGCCGGCGTCATCCGCCACGGCGACGAGAGGGCACAACTCACGGCGTGGCTCGACTTTTATCGAGCGACAATCCTGCGCAAGTGCGACGGACTCACTATTGAACAGATGCGCCAGCGTCCACTTGCTACCTCGCAGATGTCGCTGATTGGAGCTGTCCGACACTTGAGTTTTGTCGAACAGTATTGGTTTGAAGATGTCCTTTTAGGACGCACCGTGGAGTATCTCTACGTCAGCGAAGAGTTCCCCGATGGCGAATGGGACTGCATCGATGACGCCCCGATGGCCGAAACATTCGCGACGTTTGCCGCCTCGTGTGAGACATCACGCCTCATCACCTCCGAATGCGAGCTTGATCAACGAGCAGTTAACGCTCACCCGAGTGGCAGCGAAACGGTCGACCTACGTTGGATATTGATTCACCTCATCGAGGAGTACGCCCGCCACTGCGGTCACGCTGATGTTTTGCGAGAACTCATTGACGGCGTAACGGGGTTCTAGAACACCGTGGCCACAGCGCCGACCGATACCAGGACTCCGCTGAGGCTTCGTTGGCGGCGAGTGGGTGTGATTCTTCTACTCGTGGCCGCGATGATTTTGGCTGGCGTGCAACTCTTCGGACGCGAGAAGACCCCGCCAAAGCCGGCGGCCTTTTCATGCTCGCCCGGACCGCACTGTTATCGATCAACGACGCAGACTTCCTTTCCCACGTTTGGCAACGTCTACCCCTCAAATCTGAGTGACTGCATGGTGGCCGCGGCGGCCGACTGGGAAATCATCGTTCGCCATCGCCACCCGTCGCCGAGCGCAGTCATCGACGATTACCGGCACGCCGCGACGAGCGACACGGCCGGCCTCAACGAGGACGTCTTTGCCTGGTACTGGTCGAGCTACGGGGTCGATGGTTTCACGATGAAGGCTTGGCATGTGCTCGCCGTCTCAAGTCAAATCGACGTTGAGCGAGCGGTCCGAAAGCATCGGGCCCTCTACGCCGTCTTTGACTTTCGCGATGACAGCACCCTTGCGGGCAAGCGGGTCGGCGCCGGTGGTCACGCCGCAATCATCGACGGCTTTACTCCGAAAGGTCCCCTCGTCGTCACCTGGGGCACGACCTATCAAATGACCTGGCCAGAATTCTGGACCTCGGCCTCGTCGCTCCGGAGCGTTGAGGGCTAGGCCCAACCACCCGCGAACCACGTGGCCTGACCGGTAGCGAAACGGCTCGTGCCATCGACGTAGGGCAGACAAAAGTGCGCGAACTCAGTAACGCCACCGAGTCGACGCATCGGGACCTGCTCTTCGATCTTGGCGCGGACCTCTGGGTCATTGGCACCGGTAGCGCGGAGAAACTCCGGGAAGTCCATGAAGTTCGTGCCGACGACGTTGACCTGAATGTTCTTGCGCACGAACTCTTCGGCCACGTTGCGGGCCAGCATCGTGCCGGCCGCACGGGCCGATGAGTACAGAGGCGCACCGAAGGTTGGCCGAGCGGCCGATGCGCTGGTGATGATGAGAATTTGTCCGTCGAGCTGAGCTTCCATCACGGGCAAGACAGCCTTTAAGAAGTGGTAGGGCTGTTCAACACAGCCGTGCATGACCTTCTGCAGATCTTCGACCGTGGAGTCAAGGAAGCGTCCGACAATGACGTGACCCGAGAACATCGCGGCAGTGTCGATGCGTCCGAAGCGATCAAGACCGGCCTGGACGAAGGCCTGGAAGTCTTCGGCCGTTCGCGCGCGAGCACCATCGGGCACGTTCACGACCGCCGCGCCGAGCCCTTCGAGCTCAGCAATCAATTCGTCGGAGGCCTTGCCGACGACGAGGTCGTGACCAGCCTTGGCCAAGAGACGGGCTAGGTCTGGTCCGCAGTACGTCGAGACGTCATTGAGAAGTGCCACACGGCGGGTCGAGGTAGTCATCTTGCTCCTTCGGTTGATTGAGTAGATTCTGTCATAAATGATGTCAATACCTAGGAGGGTTATGACCACGTTTCTCGAAATCAGTCGGGCGTCAATGCACGAGGCCGAAATGGTGACGCTCGCCCCCGCCGAACTCCAAGAACACCAGGTCCGCATCAGCGTTGATCGCTTCGGCATCACCGCCAACAACATCACCTACGGAGTCTTTGGCGTAGCGATGAAGTATTGGGACTTCTTCCCGGCCAGCCAACCCGAGGCCGGTCGCCTCCCGGTCTGGGGTTTTGGCACTGTCACCGAGAGTCGCCACCCTGAGGTTCCGGTCGGCCAACGGATGTACGGCTACTGGCCCCTCGGCACTGAACTCGTCGTCCTCGCCGGTCGCCTCGACGGTCGCAGCTTCGTCGACGTGTCAGCGCACCGTCATGACCTCCCCACGCCGTACAACCGGTACATCTACACCGAGCAGGACCCGGCGTACCATCCCGAACGAGAAGATCTCCACATCTTGTTGTGGCCCCTGTTCTATACGTCCTTCATGGTTGAGGACTTTCTCGATGATCACGCCAACTACGGCGCCGATACCGCCATTGTGTCGTCGGCCTCATCAAAGACGTCAATCGGTGCCGCGTTTCTCCTCAAGCGTCGTGGCGCCACCAAAGTCATTGGTCTGACTTCACCCACACACGTTCCTTTTGCGCAGTCGCTCGGTTGCTACGACGAGGTTTACACCTACGGCGACATTGAGTCCATCGCCCTTTCAACTGCTGTCTACGTCGACGTCTCGGGCAACCGCGACGTTATGCAGCGCGTGCACCACCACTGGAATGAGAAGTTGGCGTATTCGATGTTTGTCGGCGACACCCACTGGGACGCCACGAGTACGTTGAGCCTGCCGCCGGTTGGGCCAAAGCCGGAGTTCCTCTTCGCGCCGGTTCAGATGGCCAAGCGCATCAAGGACTGGGGGCGTGACGAAATGGAGCGCCGAGTTGTCGAGACGTGGCACGAGTTCACGGCCTGGAGCTCAGCCTGGCTCACGCCAATCGACACCGACGGCCCCGAAGCGCTGCTGGCCGCTTATCACGACGTTTTGAATGGTCGAGTAGGACCGACCGTCGGCATCGTGGGACACTTCTCGGCATGAGCGAGCCTCATTCGCCAGTCGTCGATGGCCGTTCGGCACGACGAAACAGAAATCGAGACCTAGTGCTCGATGCCGTCCTGGCGCTATTCCAAGAGGGACACTTCTCCCCCACACCCGAAACTGTGGCGGCGCGCTCCGGCGTCTCACTGCGTTCGGTCTATCGATACGTTTCGAGTCGTGATGAACTCTTTCAATTCGCCATCGAACGCCACCTCGAGAAGACTGCCGATCTGTGGCGCCCGACGCCTATGCGCGACGGTGATTTCGTCGCCCGTCTCGATTATTTCCTGGAGTATCGACTTCGTCTCTACGAGTCAGTGGCC
>CANGMP010000002.1 GCA_947455165.1 Acidimicrobiaceae bacterium
CGGTAGGCGGCGAGGACTGGGTCAGTGGCGTCAAAGGCGTACAGCTTGACCGAACCGTCGTAGGCGTCAATGACAACCTTGACCGAGTTGCGAACGTAGTTGTAGTTGCCCGTGAGGCTGCCCGTCGGTGCACCATCTTGAGAGTTGGCCCCTTCGCTGTAGGGGTAAAGGCTCGAGGTGGTGTAACCGTCGAGAACGAAGTTCACGCGTCCATTCGCCAACACGGCGTAGGGTGCGCTGTCAAAGGTAAGGAACGGTGCAGCCTTCTTCGCCATGTTGAGTACGTCGCGCTCAAAGAGCATCCGACTCTTGGTCGTGATCTGATTCGAAATCCAGAGATTCAAATCTTGGAATCGCAGAGCAAAGGCACTGCGACGCAAGAAACTGCTCATCTCGACGCCACCAGTACCGGCGTAGTTCGAGGCCACGGGCGTTCCGGCCTGCGTCTTGTAGTCAAGTTCCTTTTGCTTGGTGTTGGCCACTACCCAGCCCGGGTCGTCGATACCGAAGTAGACCCCGGGAGTCGTAAGGAGCGGTGTGCCGTTCGACGACGTCGGCGGCACGTTCTGGACCGCAAAGGTCGGGTTGCCGGTCGCCGAGTCAAAAGTGTTGGCCGGCGAGACCACCATGCCGTAACCGTGGGTGTATTCGAGGTGCTGGTTGACCCAACTGCGAGCCGGAAGGTTGTTCTGGTTGAGCTGGCGGGCGCCCACAAGCACCGGCGTCACTTTGCCGTCGAGGACGTAGCGGTCGACAGCGAGCGACGTGAAGGTGTAGTACGACTGGATGGCCTGGCGGCGCTGCACCGTCTCGAGGGCAATGTTTGGCGACGGGTCCCAGAGGCGAACGTTATTGAGCGTGGCGGCGCTGGACTGCAAATCAGCCGGAGTGATTGACGTGGCTCCGGCGAAGCTTTCGCGCTGAACCGTATCGATGCCGTAGGCCGCACGCGTGGCTTCGATATTGCGCTTGATGTAGGCAGACTCGAGCGAGACCTCGGCCGGCTTGACCTTGAACGTCTGAATGACCTTGGGGTAGATGACGCCAATGGTGAGTGAAACAAAGACCCACAACACGGCGGCCAGCACGGGCAGCGACCAACCCTGACGCAGGACGTTGCCGAGCAGAAGCGCGGCAACGGCCAACGAGATCCAGAACATGATCGTCAATGCGGGCATCCGGGCGTGGATGTCGGCGTACGTGGCACCCTGGACGTATCCGTTGGACTGCGTGACGAGCGTGTAGCGAGCGAGCAAGTAGTCAATGGCCTTAAAGATTGCGACCGAGGCCAGCAGGACACTGAGGTGAATCTTCACTTGCGGGCTAACGCGAGGAGATACGCGCGCGGCCCGAATCCCACCGTTGAGGTAGTGAAAGAACGTCGTGATGAGTGTGATCACCACCATGGACATCAGGGCCCACGTCACCACGAAGTGCAGAAAACTCAATCGGAAAATGTAGAAGCCAATGTTCTTATGAAAGACCGGGTCGACGCCGGGGAAGCTTTGGGCATGAGCAAAGAGGATGTAGTTCTGCCACTGAGGAACGGCGCTCAAACCGGCAACGAGCCCAACGACCAATGCCACGAGCGCGTAGAGACGGCGGGCGAAGGGACGAATGAGCGTTTGAAACCAACGAACGAGTTCGTCCTCGGGCTCAAAGGTCAGATCGCGGGAGGCAAACCGCGTGGCGAGCAACAAGTTGCCCCAGAGCACCACGAAGAACGACGCCCCAAACACAACGGCGAGCCCCACTTTGACCGTAAGGAGACCAGTGAAGACGGAGCCCTGGCTGATTGAGTCGAACCAGAGCGAGTCGGTCCACAGCACGGCGACACTTCGCAGTGAGGTCAGCAGGATGAAGAGAACGGCAATGATGAGCACCGTTATCCCGCGACGGCGGGTAATGGGACTCTTGAAGGAAGCTAAATCATCAGGGCTACGCACACGCGAAGCCTAGGACTCTCTACGCCGGAACGACCGCGCAGCTACAACCAGCGTGCAGCGGCGGGTGAGGCTGGCCGCTGGGGAAGTTTTGGCCGGCCGGGTGAATACCCGAGTTGGCGTCCAACGTGCAGGCGTCACAAGGGGTATCGCTGGGCGAAACGAGGACTCGCACGTTGCCACCGGTGCAGGCGTTCACGACACCGACATTGAAGGCTCGGCGAGCAATATCGCCACAGAGGCGCTCGACTCGGGCGCCTCGCCACTCTTTGTAGGCGGCATTGGCCCGCTCGGCACCGTCGTCGCTGCCGTCGGCCTGAACGCGCTTGCGCAGCGCCAGCGCCAGCGTGATGGCCAAGTCGGTGGCACATTCGTCGACTGCACTCGTTGCGTTCAGCGATCCTTCGGTGCCGGTGATCTGGTTGGAAAACGCCACACCAGCTTGCGCGGCTGCGCGAATCGTTTCTAGGGACGCGGCGACGTAGCGGCTGCGCTGGTCGGCCTCATCTTCCATCTGATCGGTGATTTGACCCTTGAGTCCGCGAAGACGATCAATCATGACGTTCTGATCGTCCTGGAGGGCACGCTTGACGTGGCGAACGAGTTCGCTGAGGTGGGGCGCCAGCGACTCTTCACGACGAAGGAAGACTTCGTCGTCGGGCGTCACGGGCGTCGTACGTTCCTTCGGCGCCCGCTTCGGCGCGGCCGGTTCGCGGCCCTTCTCCTCTTGCGTAGAGGCGCGAATGCGAGCGAATATTTCCCCGACCACGTCACTGGCGGGAGCAGCGTCGCCGGGTCCTTCTGACGCTTCGGGAGCGGTGGCAGTTACTTCGGTTGAAGCGGTCGCCTTACGTGGCTTGACGGCCGTGGGGTCAACGGCAGGTAGCCGCAAGGGTGCTGACGATTCGGTTGACGCCAAGTCGTCGGGGGTCACGGTGGCCGGTTCGGGGACGACCCGAAGGGGCACGCCGCGCAGCAACTCTTCTTCCGTCGGCTCGGGCGAGGTTGGGCGGGAGCGCAGTGCCTCAATCGCCGCCGCTCGAGCACCTTCGTCTGAACTCATCAGACCACCAAGGACTTGGTCGACCGATTCGCGCACCGAACTAACGGAGGCCGTGAGGACGTCACGAGCTGCGCGCAACTGTTCGATCTGTACGTTGAGCGCTTTGCGCTTGATCATGAGATCGTTCAGGACGGCGCGACGCGCCTCGTTGGCCTGCTCGATGATGGCCCGACCCTGTTCGCGGGCCCGCTCAATCAGCGCCTCTCCGTTGATGCGAGCCGAGTCTTCGAGGCGCTGCGCGGCGGCGCGAGCCTCCTCGTCCTTGTGCTGAGACTGGACCTCGGCGTCGTTGACAATTGCCAAAGCACGTGCTTGCGCTTCGACGATGTAGTTCGTCGCACGCTCTTGGGCCTGCGTGAAGATCTGAGTAGCGCGCTCCTGGCCTTCCGCAGTTACGCGACCAGCTTCATCATGCGCGGCCCGCAAGATAGCGGCCGACTGTGCGCCGAGGGCAGCCGCGAGCTGCGATTCGTCCAGCACGGGATTATCGGCACGGTGGAGTGCATCTGAAAGCTTGGCCTGCATGTCCTGCAGTCGCTTTTCCATGAGCGCAATTTCGCGGCCCACGCCGTCGAGGTAACTCCGTACTTCTTCGGGGTCAAAACCTTTGCGAACCGTCCGAAAGCTGGCGTTGGTGACGTCAGCGCCCGAGTGGCGATTCGGGGACAGTATTCGGCGGTCGTCCATAACGACCTAAGCCTAGGGTTTGGCGACCTAAAAATTTGGTTTCGTATAGGGCACGGGGGGCTGGCCACCTAGACGACGAAGTTCGCGGAGCACCTGCGCGAGCTTCGTGGCACCAATGACCGCCAACTTGCCATGGGCCGCCGCTCGTGCTTGGTAAGCCTGATTAGCGGGGACGATGAAAATCGCTGCCCCGGCCGTTATCGCCGCCGCCGTCTTTTGCTCAATGCCACCAATATCGCCGACAGTTCCATTCGTCGCAATTTCGCCAGTAACGGCAACCTTCTTGCCGCCCGACAGGCTGCCCTCACTCAGGCGATCAATGAGCGCCAACGTCATAGCCAGACCGGCCGACGGCCCGCCGATGTACTGAGTATTGATAGTGATGGTCGCGGGAAAGTTGTACGAGACTCCGTCACTCAGCGAAACGCCGATCCACGACTTGGCAATCGTCGTGATACCGGGGCAGTCCGAAACCGCAACGTCTCGTGGCGTCTTTTTTGTACTGATCTTGAGCATCGTGGGTTCGGCGTACGTGATGACTCCGGCGTCGCTCACCTTGGCCTTCTCAATACCCACCTGCACGGTGCTCGCTGGGGCCACGTCGTGCAGGGCCGCAATGGCGTCACAGGAGTTGGCGATTGGCGAACCATTGATACTCACGATGCGATCGGCAATACGTAGACCGGCCTTGCGGGCGGCACTGCCTACGGTGAAGTCAGTCGTGACCGCACCAGTGGGCTGGGGCGTTAGTGACCACCCGAGGGCGCGGAATGCATTCAGCTCAGCGTTGTCTTTCGAGTTCTGCATGTCGAGATAGCTCTGGCGGTCAAAGTCGGCGAAGGAACTGCCCTTGGAAACCAGATCGCTCAGTAGCACGGTGTTTGTAGCGCCCCGGACTTGAGCCCAGAACTGTGAGAGGGCCGTCATCTGTCGCAGGGCCACGTCGACCATCATGAAACCGGACTTCTTCGTGGTGGCCTGCGGGTCGGTCGGAACACCGCTCACCTTGATCATGGGACTCAAGGGCGATGCCTGGCCCGGAAGAATTTCGTACGTCGAGACGTGCACTCGGTTCAGACCAAACAGCATGAGTGCGATGACCGTGATCACGATGACGAGCCGACGACGTACTACTGGCAATGACTTCAAAACCGCACTCCCGTGACAACGCAGGTGAGAATAGAGCTATGGAGCTCAACGACGCCACGCTACCCGAGGACGTGGTGCAGTCACTTGTCCGCGCCGCCTTCTCTCAGGACGAGGCCGACACGAGCCTGCTCACAAGCGCCCTGACATCCCTCGCGCCTCGGGCCCGCGTCTTGGCCCTGCGCGGTCTGGCTCGTCAGCGACGCCTCACCGACGAACACCTGGGACGGGCACTCAGCGACGATGCTGACGAAGTCGTTCACGAAGCGCTGGCCCTGTTGGCCCGCGAGAGCGAACTCGGCCAGGGCCTCACCGGACAACTACTGGAACTCCTGGGCCATGCCAATCCCCTCGTCGTCGAGGCGGCAATCTTCGCCGCCGGTGAGCGGGAACTGGCCGAAGCCCTCGAGCCCCTGATTGACCTGGTTCTCACGCACGACGACGCCCGCTGTCGTGAATCGGGCGTCGTTGCGCTCGGTCAACTGGCTGTCGACGAAGCGAAGCCGGCGATTCTCTCGGCCATGAAGGACAAGCCCACTGTTCGCCGTCGAGCCGTCGTGGCATTGGCCTCGTTTGAGGGTGACGACATTGAGGCGGCGCTCGACGAGGCCAGTGAGGATCGGGACTGGCAGGTCCGCTCGGCCGTCGAGCAACTCCGCCGGGACGAGGACTAGGCGTCCACTTTTCGCAGTGCGCGATGGAGTGAACCCATGTCGTTCAAGCAGCGAACCAGGCCCCGAATGACGGCCAGTTCGGGTTGATCAACCACGTGGCACGACACCCCGACTTCGCGGGCCAACAGATCAGCGAAGTCTTCGAGCCGGGCCAGTCCCCCGACGAGACTGAGACCGCGAACTGAAACGTCGTGGGCCAGGTCTGGCGGGGCCTCACCGAGACACTCCTTCACGCTGCGCACAATGGCCCGAATGTTGTCGTTCACGGCGGCCTCGATGATGTCACCGGGGACCTCCACGTTGACCGGTAGTCCACGGTCGACGGTGCGGGCTGGCACCACTCGTACTTCACGACGACGAGAACCAAGCGGCGAAGCGAGTTCCATCTTGAGCGACTCGGCCACGTGCGGGGCGACGACAACGCCGTAGCGGTGGCGCAGCGCGACCGCAATTGCATCGTCGAGATGGGTGCCGCCAATGCGAACTGAACGCGACGTGACGATGCCGCCGAGCGACATGATGGCCGTCTCGCTGGCTCCGCCACCCACCATCACAATTGGCGCAGCCACGGGCTCTTCCACGCTCAGTCCGGCGCCGATGGCGGCGGCAATTGGTGTCTCAATGAGCGTCGCTTCGGTGGCCCCGGCCTGCAGGGCCGCTTGGCGGAGGGCACGGCGCTCAATCGAGGTCGCGAGGGCCGGCACACTCATCGTGGCGTGAATACGTGAGAACCGTCCAAATCCAGCCCGGTCGAACATGGCTCGCAGCAGTCGAGCCGCTACGTCAAAGTCAACGGTGGTTCCATTGGCTAGTGGACGAAAGTTCACCACGTGTCGCGGGTCACGGGCGACGGTGCGCCACGCACCGTTACCGACGTCAACGATGTCCCCGGTGTGTGTATCGACGGCAACCACGCTGGTTTCGGAGAGAAAAACCGAGCCGTCGGCCGTGGCGAGGCGAGTCGCCGAAGTTCCTACGTCGAGTGCTACGTGCAAGGCCACGCGCAGATGCTAGGGCGACACCCATTTTTAGGGGCGGAGTTCTAGCCTTGCTCCTTGTGGACAACGAAGTCTCACCACCGACTGGTGGAGGCCGCCGACGGCGGATCTTGCGACGGCGCGGTGTCGTGCCTTCCGTCGAGGGACGAACGTACCTACACCCATCTGAGCTGCCGGGTGACTTTGAACTGCTGCTCACCACGGCAGTCGAGCATCGACCTCGTCGCTTTAGCGCCTCGATCATGGCCGTTGCGGTGTTGCTCCTCGGGGCCGGTTCGGCCACGCTGATCGCCACCAACACTAAAGAACCTACGACCGAGGCACTTCCGGCCCACGTAGCGCGGTCACTCTTGTCAGTACCGAGTGTGGGCCGCAGTGCAGCCAACTCACTCATCCAACTTTCCGTAAATGACCACGGCCACATCACGGCCACGGGGGCCATCATCGTCGGTGACGGTCACGTCGCCGTCACCACGCTTGCCATCAGCAAGTCGGCCAGCATCACCGGCTCAACCTGTGAAAAGCCGCGGGTGGCCGCCACGTGGCTCGGTCGTGACAGTCACGTCGGACTGACCTATGTGCACGTCAGAGAGACGCTCTCGACCACATCGGTGGCCCCCCAACCAGCCACCGAACCGGTCTTGGTGATCTCGCCCTACTTCAACGATCACGCACGCACCCCGCGCTTCGCCTACGCCAACACGGTCTTGAGCGATCCTCGATTCACGACCAACGACGGCATCGTTAGCTACCTCTCAGCCACGTCGCCCAGCTCACTCCACGGCATTACCGGGGCCGTGGCGATTAATGATGGCGGCGACGTCGTCGCGATGCTGTCGAGTACTGGGCAGTGGTTCACGGCGTCGTACTTGACCGAAGTCGCGACCGCCTGGCTCCAGTCACCCAACTGTCACGGACGACTCGGTATCTCTGGCGTGAGCGCTGAAGGCGGGGGCGTCCTCGTCACGGCCGTGGCAAGAGGTCCGAGCTCGGGCGTACTGCGAGCTGGCGACGTGCTTTCCGAAATCAACGGTCAACATATCGATAGCTTTGACGCCCTGACGACCCTGCTCTACGCGACGCCTGGTCATAGCCACGTTCGGGTCACGTTTCTCCGGCACCAGGTCACCCACGTTGCCGTTGTGAAGCTGGGCTGCCTCTCCTAAGTTGCACGTATGAGTGATTCCCCCTTCGGCAACTTCGGTTTCATGGGCGACTTGATGAAGATGCTCGGCCAGCAGGGTCCCGACTCGTGGTTCGAAACGGCTCGAGCGCTCGCGTCCACCATTGCTCGGGGCGACGATGCTGATCCCAACCCCCTGCCCCAGGAACGTCAGCGGCTCGAGCAGTACAGCGAACTGGTGGCTCGCCACATCGAGATGGTGCTCGGCATTCCCCAGTCTCAGCCCATCGAAGCGGCCACGCGCACGCTGCTCACCAACGCTGCCCTCGATGATTGGCGCCCCCTCCTCGAACCCTCAAAGGCCAGTCAGGCCACACCGGCTGCAGAGACTGAAGGCCTCGGCGATGCCATGGCGCCCCTCCTCGGCCAACTCAGCACCGTGATGGGTCCGCTCTTTCTGGGTTTCCAACTCGGCTCGGCAGCTGGCCACTTCTCCGAGACAGCCTGGTCTCGGGCCGCCTTGGCCCTGCCCCGTCTCGATTCGCGTCGACTGATCGTCGTTAACAACGTGGCCCACTTCGCGCAAGAGTGGTCGCTTGATCACGACCACGCGACGATCTACGCCCTCGCACAAGAGATGACGGCCGCCACGTTCCTGACTCACGACGGCACGACGACCGCGTTGCAGGCCCTGCTCTTTGATGCCGTCCGAGATGCTCAGGCCGCCCAGGGCGACATCATGAATCGCCTGACCGGCCTGATGCAGGGTGGCGACATCAGCGAAATGATGAGCAACCCCGAACGGTTACTCGAGGGAATCGAACTCGGCGAAGAGACTCCAGCGACGGCGGCCATCGACGCCGCCACGGCGGCGCTACGAGCTGCGATTGACGCCCTAGCCGCGCACGTCACCCGCGCCATGGTCGGGCCCACTCCCCTGCTCGATGAAGCGCTGCGTCGCCACCGTCGAACTGACGCGCGAGGCGAAGACGGGGCGGCCGCCCTCTTTGGAATATCACTGCGAGGCGAGCGTGTCGACGAAGCCGAGCGATTTGTTCAGGCCGTTATTGATCAGTTTGGAATTGAAGAACTCACGAGGATGTTCCAACTTGACGGCCTTCCGAGCGTCAGTGAACTCGGTACACCAGAATTGTGGGTGACTCGCGTTCGCAATTCACCGTTCGCCTAAGAGGCGAAGGAACTATTCGTTCTCGTCGTAGCCGAGGATCCATTCGATCTTCAGCTGCTCGCGCTCGGCGTCACGGTTGACTCGCTCGCGGTTACGACGGAACTGCGGGTCGTGCGGTGGCAAGAGGCGCAGGCGGGCGTCGACACGGTCAACGAAGGCCTGGATCTGCTCGGGGTCACCAAAGACCATGCGGCACTCCCAGTGGGGCGCCACGGGTCCCAAGTAGATCACCTGGACGTGACCGACCGGGTCAGTTACTTCGGTCGTTTCGGTAGCCGGGATCTGGCTCATGGCCGCTCCTTTGTGAGCAAAGTCCCGTCGAACGTCAACGGGATAGTTCATTCTATCCGAGAAGGTTCTGTCGGCTGGCGGCCGAAAATTACCGGTGGAACTGGTGTTGTGTTGTGAAAGAGTTCGCATTTGAGAAATGGCTTTTGCATCACCCAGTGGCTACTGTCGGTTACAGACCTAACAAGGAGGGTCGTTATGGGAACAGAGTGGATGGCAGAAGGCAAGTGCCGGAACTACCCGGCCGAGATGTTCTTCCCCGGCGATGGAGTTGGTGTCATTAAGGCCCAGAAGATCTGTGCCACGTGCCCCGTAGCGGAGAAGTGTCTTGAGTACGCCCTTCAGAACCACGTCGACCACGGTGTGTGGGGTGGCAAGAGCGAGCGTGAGCGCCGCCGCATGCAGCGCGCCCGTCGTCGCGGCCTACCCGTCACCAGCCGATAGAGCTAGGACGCACCCGAATCTTGTTTGAGTGCGTCATCAACATTTCCGAGGGACAAGACGAGCCACTCCTGCGCCAGTTTGAGCGCTCGGGTGGCTCGTCGTTTCGTCACCGTCACAGCGACCCCTGGCATAACCGGTCGGTCTACACGCTGATTAACGAACGAACCGAGCTACTGCTTGATGCTCAGTGGATGGTGCGCAATGTCGTTGATGCCCTGGACTTGGAGTTTCACGAAGGTGTGCACCCCCGCTTTGGCGTCGTTGACGTCGTGCCGTTCGTGGCCCTCGACCCCACCGAGCGATCCGTTGCCCGAGAACTACGCGATCAGATGGCCGCTTGGCTCGGGGACCTCGGCGTCCCGACCTTCCTCTACGGCGAAGTCAACGGCGTTGAACGCACCTTGCCTCAGGTACGGCGTGAAGCCTTTGTTTCTCTCCAGCCCGACTTTGGCCCGGAGCTGGCCGACCCCGAAACCGGTTCGGCCGCGGTCGGAGAGCGCCCGCTGCTCTTGGCCTGGAACATGTACATTTCCGGCGTCGACCTGGCAACCACGAAAACCCTCGCTCGCGACCTACGCCGACCCGGCATTCGCACGCTGGGTCTCGAGGTCGGTCGGCGACTCCAAGTCAGTTGCAACCTCATCGATCCCCTGAACGTTGGCCCCGAACAGGCCTACGACGCCCTGAGTGCCCGCCTGCCGGCCGGTGCAGCCATTGACGAGTGCGAACTGGTCGGACTGGCTCCGCGGGCCGTACTGGACCACGCGGGGGCCCTGCGTTGGAGTCAGCTCGGTCTGAGCGACGAGCTGACTATTGAACACGCCGTGCGCTCGGGCGCCTCGGCCTAGACGTGCAAAGAGCCCCGGGTTGTCCCCGGGGCTCTCTACGTCGACTTCAAATTAACTAGCGGCGCTGCGGCGCTCTACGGCGCGAGCTCGGCGCAGGCGGCGGCGCTCACGCTCACTCATCCCACCCCAGATGCCGAACTTCTCGCCGTTGTCGAGCGCGTACTCGAGGCAGTCCTCACGGACGACACAACCGCGGCAGACCTCTTTGGCCTCACGGGTCGATGCGCCACGCTCGGGGAAAAAGAGATCGGGGTCAACGCCCATGCAGTTCGCACGGGACTGCCAACCGCGGTTCTCCAAACCACTCAACAAACTCGTGATGTCTTCCATCGGTTCCTCCCTGACAACAGCTCTGTTGTCACCGTTGTAATTACAACGATGTGATTGTTATGCCAATTACGACAAAATGCAAATGGAGATGGGAAAACCCTGATGAGATGTGCTTTGCCGGCCGAGCCGTTTTTGAAAAGTCCCAGAAAACTGGGCCAGAACTAGTTCTGGGGTGCGTAGGCGGTGAAGGTCTGCTGACCTACGGTCTCGCCGCTCTCATCGTTGATGAGACGCATCTGGTACTGGCCGGGTGCGAGGTTGAGACCGAACCACTTGGCCGACCACACAAAGTCAAGTTCTGCGTCGTGCGTCGAGTCCGAGGCCGGGGTCACGATCTTGTCGGAGAAGCCGTATTCGAACGGGTTGCCGCCATCGTCACTACCGAGGGCCGGGGTGCCGTCTTCCTTGAAGATACGAATGGAGACCTGAATTTCACGTCCGAGCTCTTCGGGATCGAGGTCAAAGAGACCGGCCACACCCATGGGGGTCGGGAAGTTTGCCCAGATCCAGGTGAGACCGCCACCCATGAGGTACAGGCGGCCGTTGTGGACTTCAGCGTCGTCGCAAAGCAGCAGAGTGGTCTTCATGGTGACTCCTTGAGTTTTTCAACCGTCACAAGAACGGTCTTTGTCTAAATGCTAATACCGACCCGAATCTTTGCCAAGACAAAGTTTTCGCTCGTTATCAGGCGTTTCGGCGGTTCTTTACGAAGTCATCGAGGACGTAGCGACCCAGGTTGTCAATATCGGTATAGAAGGTCCGGCCACCATTGACCTTGGCAATCTGCTCGACGAAGGGGAACTGGCTGCGCTCAATGTCCAGCGCGAAGGTATTGATGGTGATGCCGGACTTCGTACAGCGGAGCACTTCGGCCATTGTGAGATAGAGCGTCTCGCGGACCGGCGGCCACGAGAAGAAGGGCTGACCGTCGGGCTGGAGGTGGGCCGTCGGTTCACCATCGGTGACGACGATGATCTGCTTGGTGCCCTTTTCTCCGCGCATCAGGTGGCGCGAGAGCGCGAGGGCGTGCTGCAGGTTCGTTCCGTACTGGTAATCGACCGTGAGGAAGGGCACGTCTTCGACCTTGATTTCGTGTGCCGTCTCACCAAAGCCCACGATGGTGACAAAGTCCCGCGGGTAGGCCGTGGAGATGAGGTGCGAGAGTGCCAGAACCATCTTCTTAGCCGGACCCAAATTGCCGCGCATCTCCATTGAGAGCGACAGGTCGACGCAGATGACGGTGGCTGAGCGCACCGTGGCCTCGTGTTCTTCAACTTCGAAGTCTTCGGGCAAGAGCCGCACTGGCGTTCCGGGACCCTGGCGAAAGACGGCGTTGCGGAGGGTCTTGCCTAAGTGCAGGTTGACGGCCTCGCCCGGCTCCCAGGGCTTGGAGGTCTCTTCCCGGTCGTGACCCCGCGACGTGCTGGCGTGGCGGTGGGCACCAAAGGCTCCGCCGCGAAGTTGGGAGAAGAGGTCGCGCAGCGCCGAGCCAGCAATCTTGCGCATGCCGCGGGCCGTCAGTTTGGTCTCACCCTTAGACCGGTCAATGAGGCCATTCTCGGTGAGGCCTCGCATGGCTTTTTGAAGGCGCTCGACGTTTCGCGCCGCGTCGGGACCGAGATTGCGACGTACGGCTTCGACGTCAATCTCCGGTAAGCGGTTTGCTCCCCCGGGTCCTTCGAGGAACTGTTCAAGGTTGCGCAGTTCGGCGATCTCTTGCGATCGGTCGGTCGCTTCTGCGAAGCGACCCGGTTGGCCGCCGCGGTAGCGATTTGCTCGCTGCCAGTCAATGTCGGGGGTGGCTTGGCGAAGGTTTCCGACGAGTCGGTTAAGCGCCAGGTTGAGGTCGAGGTTTTCCAGCATCTGGCCAAAGAGACCGCGCAGCTCGGCCTGCTGGTCGGCCGAGAGGGAGTTAAACATCGCCTCGGCCGCCGCGGCCCGTTCGGCCATCATGCGCACGACATCTTCGAGGGACTCAGCGCCCGGGAAGAAGTCGCCGTATTCGGCCATGAACTCATCGAAGGTTGGGTCGAGGTCGTCACCACGACGTTCTTGTTCGATCATGTCCGACAGGGCATTCATCATGTCGCGGAGGCGAGCCATTTCGGCCTCATCGGGGTTCGCGAAGAACTCCTTGTTGGCCTCAAAGTAGGTATTGAGAATGTCCTCTCGAAGTTCGGCCATCATCTCTTCGTAGGCCTCACGGGCTTCAGAGGAGACAAAGTCGTAGTTCTGATAAGCGCTCAGACGTTCGCCGAAGCGATCGGGCATGAGGTCTTGCTGCATTCGCTTTTCGTTGACGAGGTCGGTCGTCACCTCGAGACGTCGTTCATCACCGGATGATTCGGCCTCGTCGAGCAGTTCGTCGAGAGCCGTTCTTTCGAGCTGTTCGATCGACTCGAGGCGCTCCATTAGCTCAGCCAGCTGACCTTCGGGGTCGGCCGAACTTTCGAGTTCGCGACGACGTTCGCGGGCCTGTTCGAGTAACTCGCGCAGACCCTCAATGCGTTCGCCGTCTGAGGTTTCTAGACCTTCGTACGCGAGACGGTCAAGGACCGCGTCGAGGTCGCCGTACTCGAGAAGCTCATCAAGGACGTACTCGAGCAAGTCCTCAGCACTGAGGTCGTCAAAGTCATCACCGTCTCCGGCGCGACGAAAGCCGTAGCGAACTGCCACTTATCGGTTCCTCGACCGGTACAGCGCGCGGGCGCCCGAGGCGTCCTTGGCGAGGCGCTTGGTGAGGTGGAGCCCTTCGAGAACGAACTCGAGGGCGGCGGCCATTTCGGCCGGTCCGGCAGTTGGACCCGCAATGCGACGCACCGGTGGCTCCAGGACCGGCATGTGGGCCAAGACGCTCAAGTAGTCCTGGGCCGGTAGGTCGTCTCCGACGTGAACTATGACCTCTTCGGTGAAGGCGTCGACGATTTCGCCGGCTTCCTGGAGAGCCACGTTCTCGGTGAAGCACTGACGGGTGGCCAACGTGACGAGACCGGCAATCAAGAGACTGGGGTCGGTGTCGTCCATGGCGTCGATTTCGATCTTGCCCTGCGTCGATTGGACCATGGCGCTTAGGTCGCTCACGCGCGGTACGACGGTCTCTTCGTGAGTGCGCAGCGATCGGCGCAGAGCGTTGGCGATCACCGTCTCGTAGTTCGCAATGGAGAGTCGAACTGAAACACCCGAGCTCTGGTTCACGACGTGGCTGCGGCGGGCCACGTGGCTCACGCGGGCCACGATGTCGTCGATGAACCACGGCACGGTGATGGCCTTGTCGGTGGTGGGCAGGTGCGACTCTTGGCGAATGATCGAGATTTCCGTTGCGATGTCGAGTGGGTAGTGAGTACGAATCTGCGAGCCGAAACGGTCCTTGAGTGGCGTGATGAGTCGGCCGCGGTTGGTGTAGTCCTCGGGGTTGGCCGTGGCGACGACCATCATGTCGAGGTCGAGCCGCACCAGGTGGCCACGAATCTGGACGTCGCGCTCCTCGAGGACGTTCAAGAGTCCGACCTGAATGCGCTCAGAGAGGTCGGGAAGTTCATTGATGGCAAAGATGCCGCGGTTCGACTTGGGGACGAGACCAAAGGAAAGGGCTCGCTCGTCGTCGAGGTAGAGACCCGAGGCGACCTTGATGGGGTCAATCTCACCAATGAGGTCAGCCATTGAGGTGTCGGGCGAGGCCAGTTTCTCGGCGAAGCGGCGTGAACGGTGAACCCACTCAATCGGCGCTTCATCGCCGAGCTCTTCGATCTGCGTGCGCCCGAAGATTGAGATTGGCGCGTAGGGGTTATCGCGGACGTCCGAGCCGGCCACAACTGGCATCCACTCGTCGAGCAGTTCCACGAGCGAGCGCACCAGGCGGGTCTTGGCCTGGCCGCGCTCACCCAGGAGGATGATGTCGTGGCCAGCCAAAATGGCCGTCTCCACCTGCGGCAACACGGTGTCTTCGTAGCCCTGTACGCCAAGTGACAGCGGCTGGCCGGATGCGATACGCGCCTCCAGGTTGGTGCGCAACTCTTCGTGGATTTTCTTCGAAATCCAACCGGAGGCCTTCAAGGCTCCGAGGGTCGTTGGCAACGTGGCGGGGGCGGTGGGGAAACTCATAGAGAAACTCTAGGGAATCGGTGAGACCCTCGCCCCCAGAATCCGTCACGGGACTGTAAAGGAGGCACCCAGTCCTGCCTACAATGAACAACGGTTGCCTAAGGCGACCAATCCCCCGTTGTTTGAAGAGAGGAAAGCCGTGACGGCCGTAGAAAGCTCGACGCAGGTGGTACTAGGTGGAACGCGCGGAGGTCCAGATGTGGCCACGCTGCGTCAGGACCGTTGGTGGCTCCAACCAGTTATCACCGTTTCAATTTTGACTTCATTCGTGATTTACGCCACGTGGGCGGCCTTTCAGGGCGTGAACTACTTCGTGGGCAACCTCGGCGTTCACGAACTGATCAGCCCCTTCTATAGCCCGTGTGTCTCGACGGCCTGTGTAGACGGCTCCAACAGCGTGGGCTTTGCGCTCAACGTCGGCAGCCTCTCCCCTGCGTTGATCATCCTGATCTTCCCCCTGGGCTTCCGCATGACCTGTTACTACTACCGCCGTAGCTACTACCGCGCGTTCTGGTGGAGCCCGCCAGCCTGCGCCGTGGCCGACAGCCACGCGAGCTACTCCGGTGAGACCCGTTTCCCGCTACTCATGCAGAACGCTCACCGCTACTTCTTCTACTTCGGTCTGGCCTTCAACGCCCTGTTGACCTACGACGCCATCCGCAGTTACCACGTCGTTGGTGGTGGCTGGGGCGTCTCGGTCGGTTCGCTGGTGCTGACGTTGAATGCCACCCTGCTTTGGCTCTACTCGCTCAGCTGCCACGCCTGTCGCCACATCTGTGGTGGTCAGCTACGTAGCTTCAGCTCGCACCCCATTCGTTACAAGCTCTGGAAGATTGTGACTCCGCTGAACGCCAAGCACATGAACTTCGCGTGGGCCTCACTCTTTGTCGTGGCGCTGACCGACGTTTACGTCCGTCTCGTCGCTTCGGGCACTATCCGCGATCTCGTTTTCTTCTAGGAGCTGACATGACAACTACTGCAACCGAACACCACGAGTACGACGTACTCATCATCGGCGCCGGTGGCGCCGGTCTGCGTGCGGCCATTGAGGCCAAGCAGCGCGGACTCAAGGTCGGCATCATCACCAAGTCACTCCTCGGTAAGGCCCACACGGTCATGGCCGAAGGTGGCATGGCCGCAGCCATGGGCAACGTCTACGAAGAGGACAACTGGATGGTCCACTTCCGCGACACCATGCGTGGTGGCAAGTACCTCAACAACTACCGCATGGCGGAGCTGCACGCCAAGGAGTCCCCGGACCGCGTCTGGGAGCTCGAGCAGTGGGGCGCCCTCTTTGACCGCACCAAGGACGGCAAGATCCTCCAGCGTGACTTCGGTGGCCACCGCTACGCCCGTCTGGCGCACGTCGGTGACCGCACCGGTCTCGAACTGATTCGTACCCTGCAGCAGAAGGTCGTCTCGATGGGCACCGACGTGTTCATGGAGTGCAAGGTCCTTCGCCTGCTGCACGACCAGGACGGCAAGATTGCTGGTGCCGTCGCGTACTGGCGCGCCAACGGTGAGTTCGTAACCTTCTCCGCCAAGGCCGTCATCTTGGCCACCGGTGGTGTTGGTAAGTCGTGGAAGTTCACCTCCAACTCATGGGAGGGCACCGGTGACGGTCACGCCATGGCCATGTGGGCCGGCGCTGAGCTCATCGATATGGAGTGCATCCAGTTCCACCCGACCGGCATGGTCTGGCCACTTTCGGTGCGAGGCATTCTCGTCACCGAAGGTGTCCGTGGTGACGGTGGAGTGCTTCGTAACTCCGACGGCGAGCGCTTCATGTTCAACTATGTCGCTGACATGTTCCGTGCCGAAACAGCCGAATCAGAAGATGAGGCTGACCGTTGGTACGACGACCACGCCGCTGGACGTCGCCCCCCGGAACTTTTGCCCCGTGACGAAGTGGCTCGCGCCATCAACACTGAGGTCAAGGCCGGTCGTGGATCACCCCACGGCGGTGTCTTCTTGGACATTGCCTCGCGCCGTTCGGCCGAATTCATTCGTCGCCGTCTCCCCTCTATGTACCACCAGTTCATGGAGTTGGCCGGCGTGGACATCACTCGTGAAGCGATGGAAATCGGACCGACCTGCCACTACATCATGGGTGGTGTGAAGGTTGACGCCGACACTGCCGCGACCAAGGTTCCTGGTCTCTTTGCCGCCGGTGAAGTTGCCGGTGGTATGCACGGTGCCAACCGCCTCGGTGGAAACTCACTGTCGGACCTCATCGTCTTTGGTCGCCGAGCCGGTATGGGCGCCGCCGACTACGTCGAAGGCATGCAGGGAACTGCGAAGTTCCAGCAGGGTGAAGTTGACGCCGCCATCGCCGAGGCGCTCGCGCCGTTCAACCGTGAACAGGGCGAGAACCCCTACGACATCCAGCGTGACCTGCAGGAAATGATGCAGGCCAACGTCGGCATCATCCGTACAGGATCCGAAGTCGAAGAGGCCATCAACCAGCTCGAAGTCTTCACCGAGCGCGTGCAGAACATTGCCCTCAAGGGCGGCCGCCAGTACAACCCCGGTTGGAACCTGGCTACCGACCTGCCGAGCATGCTCACGGTGTCCAAGTGCACCGCCCGCGGCGCACGGGACCGTAAGGAATCACGTGGTGGACACACCCGTGAAGATTTCCCGGGTACCGACGCCCAGCTCGCCCAGGTCAATATCGGTCACACCCTCGAGGGTGGCGACTGGACTGCCTCAATCAAGACGGAACCAATTCCGTTGCTCCCAATTCCTGCTGAACTCAAGGCACTCCTCGAGGAGGGTAAGTAATGACTGACGTAACAATGCGAATTTGGCGCGGTGACGCCAATGGTGGTGAGTTCGAGAACTACACGCTTGAGCAGAATGAGGGCGAAGTCGTCCTCGACGTAATCCACCGCATTCAGGCCACCGAGGCACCCGACCTCGCGTGTCGCTGGAACTGCAAGGCCGGCAAGTGCGGTTCGTGTGCCGTGGAAATCAATGGCAAGCCCCGCCTCATGTGCATGACGCGCATGTCGGACATGCCCGAGGGTCCCGTCACGGTGACGCCGATGAAGACCTTCCCAATTATCCGCGACCTCGTCACCGACGTCTCCTTCAACTACCGTCAGGCCGAGAAGGTGCCAGCCCTGCTGCCACCTCCCATGCCTGAAGGCGGTTACCGCATGTTCCAAGAAGACGTGGAGCGCGGCCAGGAGTTCCGAAAGTGCATCGAGTGCTTCATGTGCCAGGACGTCTGCCATGTCATCCGTGACCACGAAGAGAACAAGCAGCACTACGCCGGTCCGCGATTCTTCATTCGCTACGCCGAGCTGGAGATGCACCCGCTGGACACCAACGACCGTCGTGACTTGGTTCGTGAAGAGATGGGTCTCGGCTATTGCAACATCACTAAGTGCTGCACCGAGGTCTGCCCTGAGCACATCAAGATCACTGACAACGCCATCATCCCGTTGAAGGAGCGTGTCGTTGACGCGCACTACGACCCGGTGGCGTGGCTCGGACGCAAGATCCGTCGCAAGACCAAGGTCTCGGCGGCCGACGCGGCCGTTCAGCCAGCCCCGTAGTAAGCCATGGTCGACTTCTTGAGCGCGGACTGGTTCCGCTCCATGAATGAGGCCCTGGAGGCGGTGACGCCTGAATCTGCATCAACGTGGCGGGTGGTGTTCGAGTGGGCCGATGGCCCCTCGACACTCCCCCACGCGATGACGTTGAGCTCCATTGAACGCTCCGTTGCAATCACCCTCGGTGACCATCTCGCCGCCGACGCCCTCGTCACCATGAGTTACGTTGATGCCAAGAGTCTCTTTGACGGTTCACTCGAGCCCGCCACTGCTCTGCGCGAAGGACGGTTCAAGCTCCGTGGCGACACCGAAGCCATTGTGGCTATGGCCAACGCGCTTCGCAGCGCTGTAGCGAGCGCTTAGCGCGACCCGGGGCCCTTAATGGCCCCACCACGCACCACCCACTTGGCGGGTAGGGACGCCGGGGTACCACTCGTTCCCGTCGCCAAGAGACCCTTCAATACAGCCGTGCCAAGCACCACGCCCCGCAAGGCGGTGTTACTCAAATTGGCGTTCGTAAGGTTGGCACCAGAAAAGATGGCCTTGGTGAGATTGGCGTGGATGAAGACGCTGTTGGAGGCGACTGATTTCGAGAAGTCGAACTCGGTCAGGTTGGCTCCCGAGAAGTTGGCCTGCGTGGCGTTCGAACTCTGGGCCGTGGCCTTGTAGAGCGACGCCTGTGAAAGGTCAGCGCCAACGAGCGAAGTGTGGCTCAAATTCGCCCCGTTGAAGTTGGCGCTCGTGAGATTGACTCCGTTGAAGTTCGAGTAGTTGAGGTTCGCACCAGTCAAGTTGGCGCCCTGCAGCGAGAAGCCGATGAATGAGCTGTACGAGAGCTGGGCGTGGCGTAAGACGGCGCCAGGACCAATCAGGTAGCCGCGCTGGACTCCCCAGAGATTCGGCAACGCACTCGGCGTTCCCACCATCGATCCCGACGTCACCCCGGCCAGCGATGCCCCCGTGAATGTCGCACTAGCAATCGTGGCACCCGTCAGGGTTGAATCACGGAGGTTGACGCGCGTGAGATTCGCACTGGTGAGGTCGGCGCGCGAAAGATTGGCAGCGTGCAGTGACGCATTGGTGAGATCAGCGCTCGAGAGATCGGCCCCAACCAGGATTGACTCTGGGCCTACGAGGTAGCCGGCCGCGAGAATCCAGCCAGTCGGCAGGGCTACGGAGGTTCCGACGATGCCTCCGGTGATCACGCCAGAGAGGTTGGCCGAGCGCAGGCTCGCTCCCGTGACGTCGATGCCTCGGAGGTCGTCGCCGGTCAGGTTGGCCTTAGGCCCGAGGAGAAAACCTCGTGAGACTTTCCAGCCCGACGGAAGTGACGAGGGAGTGCCGACAATGCCACGCGAGATGACGCCGTCCAACTTGGCCCCGGTGAGGTTCACTCCGGTCAGATTGGTGCCGATCATGACCGAGCTGGCCAGATTGGCGTTCGAGAGGTCGGTTCCAGTGAAGTTCGTGCTGGTGAAGTTAAACCCAGGTAAAGAAAGACCGCCCCATGAGCAGTGCAGGTAAGCACCGCCGGCTTTGGGCAGGCTCTGACACGGCGGAGTCGTGGTCGTTGTGGTGCCCTTGGCCTGAGCAGCCACCGGGGGAAAAGCGAGCAGGATGGCACCTGCGACCGTGGCAAAACGAGAGAAACGCATGGGGCAACTCTAGTGAGGGCGCCCTAGCGATTTTTGGTCGGCCTTCGTAGGCCTGAATCGTTAGAGATCCCAGGATGAAAACCAAAATGGCCCCGTGGAGATCCACGAGGCCATTTGGAAGATGGTGATTTAGATCAGACCGAGAGCCTGAACTTCGTCGCGCTCGGCGATCAATTCGTCAGTGGTGACCTTGATCTTCTCAGCGGCGAACTCGTTGATTTCGAAGCCTTCCTTGACCTTCCAGTCACCCTTGCCATCGGCAACGATGGGGAAACCAAAGGTGAGACCGGCGGGCACGCCGTACTCGCCGTTTGAGGTCACGGCCACCGAGACACAGTCGTCAGCCGCCGTCGGGAAGACGAGGTCGTGGACCGTGTCGATGGCGGCGTTGGCAGCCGAAGCAGCCGAGCTGGCACCACGAGCTTCAATGATCGCGGCGCCACGCTTTTGCACCGTCGAGATGAAGTCGGTCTGGAGCCAGGCGTGGTCGCTGATGGCTGCTGTAGCGGCAGCACCGGCGACGGTGGCGTTGTAGAAGTCGGGGTACTGGGTAGCCGAGTGGTTACCCCAGATAGCGAGGTTCTTCACGTTCTCGACTGGTGAGCCGGCCTTCTTCGCGATCTGCGTTTCGGCACGGTTCTGGTCGAGGCGGGTCATCGCGAACCAACGGTCGGCCGGAACTTCGGGCGCGTTGGAACGGGCAATGAGGCAGTTGGTGTTGCAGGGGTTACCTACGACCAAGACGCGAACGTCGCTGGCGGCGTTCTCGGCGATAGCGCGGCCCTGGGGCTTAAAGATGCCACCGTTGACGTTCAAGAGGTCACCGCGCTCCATGCCGGCCTTGCGGGGAATCGAACCAACGAGGAGTGCCCAGTTGGTGCCGTCGAAGGCATGCTTGAGGTCGCTGGTGGCCTCAATACCGGCGAGCAGCGGGAAGGCGCAGTCGTCGAGTTCCATGACGACGCCCTCGAGCGACTTCATGGCCGGCTCGATTTCGAGCAGGCGCAGGACGACCGGCTGGTCGGGTCCAAAGAGGGCGCCAGAGGCAATACGGAAGAGGAGCTGGTAGCCGATTTGGCCGGCAGCGCCCGTAACGGTGACGTGCTTGGGGGTGGTCATGTTCTCTCCTTATGAGATCAATTCGCCGGCGACACCGTCACGAATGGGGTGCATACCGCACCGTTTACTTTAGTTCCGCCCCAGCCTGGACTACCCGTGGCGCCTCGTAGTACGTGTTGCGCGAGGAGCCTTATTTATCCCCCTTGGAGCGCATATCCGATGCGGGGAAAGTGGAAGCGGCGAGCAGTTTGCTGGGGTCCTCGCCACCCCAGCGGAGCGCCGGGATAGCGAGGACTCCGATACCTAACGGGTGGCGATCACTACGCATCTGGTCGCGGCGGCCACGACAACTGGACCACCAATCCCAAACGTCGTGTCGGGCGCGCCGGCGACGATTGCAATGACGACCTCACTATGGCCGAGTCGGGTGAGGGCACGGCGAAGCACGTCTCGAGCGTGTGACGCGCGGGCTAACCGGACTGCAGGGAGCATCCCGGGATTGCCGTATCCGGTGACGGTCACCGACCAGCGGCCGGCGGCCACGATGGCGAGAGCCAGCGTCGTTATCTGTTGTGCCATGACGGTAGTCACGGTCGTGCTACTCGCCGCAAAACCGTTGATGCGCTGACTGATCGTCGCACCGACCGGGGTGACGGCCGTAAATGATTGATTAGCCGAGTTACCGGCTAGCGAGGTCGCGGCGACCGCAAAGGCGTATTGACTTCCGTTAGTCAAGTTGAAAATGGTGCACGCCAGACCTGTGGTGATGCACTGATGGCCATGACCATCAGAGACGGTGTACGAAGTGACCTCACTACCCCCGTTGTCGCTAGGAGCCGACCACGAAAAATGAGCGGTGCGAGAACCTGCGGTGACCGAGAGAGTTCGGGGTGCGCCGGGTACCCGATTGGTTGTTGCCGTGCTTGCATCACTGAGCGGTGAGCTGCCCCACGCATTCAACGCAGCGACAGTAACTACGTAGCTGGTTCCAACTCGAAGCCCTCGAATCGTACAGCTGGTCCAGTTTGCGCTGATGCCGGGGCCGGCAGTACATGAGAAGGAGTTGCCGTTCTCGTCAGTCGCCGTAGCAACGTATGAAGTAACGACAGAACCACCATCATTCACTGGGGCGTTCCACCAGGCAGTAATGATGCCCGGCCCACCAAGCACAGTGACTGCTGAGGGGCTGGCGGAGGCAGTCTTGGCGGTAGCACTAACACTTCCAGAGCCACTGTCACCGACTGCGCTCGTTGCGATGACGTACAGGGTGAAGCTCACGCCACCGGCGAGTCCCGTACAGGTGATGGTGGTCACGTTGCCCGAACCCGAACAGGCTCCGCTCCAGCTGTAGGACTTCACGTCACTGCCACCAGTCGTGCTGCTGGACCAGTCAAAGGTGATCGTTCCGGCGGACGAAATGGGTTCGGCCGTAACGGTCGGCGATGCAGGAACCGAGTACGTCAGCACAGTGACGCCATCGCCCAGGTCGGACGAACCAGATGCATTATTCGCGATAACGGTGACGGTGTAGCTCGTACCGTTCGCCAATCCATTGATGTTGCAACTTGTCCAATTCGCGCTGATGCCTGGGCCGGCATTGCATGAGAAGGAGTTGCCGTCCGCGTCAGCAGCTGTTGCCGTATACGAAGTGACGGTGGCGCCTCCATCGTCTGCGGGTGGAGTCCAGCTGACCCCGATTGAACCGTGTCCGCTACTGGCGACAACGTCGATCGGCGGCGTCGGTGGGGCGGTGGGAATGGCAGTGTCCGAAGGTGCCGACGCGTCACTCGAACCAATGGCATTCTTCGCAATGACCCGGAAGATGTACGAGTGACGATTGGTTAAGCCATAGAACGTGGCCGAGAAAGTATTCGAATCAACGGAGAGCGAACAGCCGACCTGCTGAAATTTCCAGACGGTGGCGTCGCCGCTTCTGACGATGAAGACGTTCTGTGAAGCATCAACGGTCGGCTGGCTAAGACCGCCGTAGCCCAGTACGACCGACAGCAGTGAGCCGGAGCTGTCAAACACCATCAGACCGGGGTAACAGGCGCTCCCGACGTAGTAGAAGAGGCCGTCGGCCGACTCGCCCAACCCCGTTGGACATGGCGTACCGGAAGGGGTAAGGACCCTCGTAGATCCATCCGAAGACACCACGTAAATTGCCGCGTCGCAGCCGCTCAAATAGGACAGGCGTCCCGAGCTGTCCGAGGTCACAAAATCAGGACACTGTGAACTGCTCGTCGCCACAGTGCTGACACCCGATGGCGTCACGATATAAATCGCATTGTCGGCCAGTGAGCCAACGGCAACATTGCCGTTACGGAGGGCCGCAACGCCGCCGGGACTTGTGATAGTCGCTAACGCTGCAACGGTTCCATCGGCGGCCACAGACACGACGAGGTTGTCGCAGGTATCCGCGACGAAGAGAGTACCCGTGGGCGACATGGACAAACTCCCCGGGCAGTTGACCAATGCGTACGTAGACGTATCGCCGCCCGGTGTCACCTTGGTCACACTGTTGGTGCAGGTGTTGTTGCCAAAGAGGTTGCCGGCAGCATCAACTGTCGTAAATCTCGAACACCACAGTGTGGCTTGTTTTTCCCCGGTAGATGCAATCGACACGCCCGCTGTCAACCCAGAGTCAGATGACCATGTCAGCCCCCCATCCGACGACTTCTGCACCGAATAGCCCGTGATTACCGAATTACCGTTCGAAGTCGGAGCCGACCAGGAGACGGTTGACTGCCCGTCGTGATTAGACGTGGCTGAGACCGAAGTGGCTTGACCGGGCGTGGTCGGAGTGGACACTAATCCACCAGGTGCGCCAGGCGACCAGCCAACGACGTTCAAGGCCAGCACCTGAATGTCGTAGGTCGTTCCATTGGCGAGGCCGCTAATGGAACAGGTCAACTGCGAAGTGGTGCATGAGGTGGCGTTACCAAGGGCGTCGGTAGCGATTGCGGTGTAGCTGGGATCAGCACCACCGCCACTATCCGTTGTCGGATCCCACGACACAAGAATCGATGCAGCGCGAGCACTCACCGTAACGTTCGTTGGAGCGGCGGGACTTGTCACTGCCGTGGCCATAACGCCGACAGGTGTACTTGACCCAATGGCATTGGTTGCCGCAACGTACAGTGAGTACTGCCTACCGCCGGTCAACCCGGTGCACGTCACGGTCGTGACGTTCCCCGAACCCGAACAGGCTCCGCTCCAGCTGTAGGACGTGATGTCACTCCCACCGTTGTTGTTGTCGTGCCACGTGAAGGTGATGGATCCCGAAATGGTGACTGGTTGTGCACTAACCGTGGGACTTCCGGGAGCGGTCGCCGACGATTGATTCACGACTTCAATCGCACCATTGCCGGTGTCTGCGATGTAGAGACCGCCCGAACTGTCGAGTGCGAGGAAGCGAGGTTGGGCCAAGTTGCTGTTCAGAGCGGGGCCAGCAGTGGGTCTTCCGGCAAGCCCAGTTCCAACGTAGGTGTATTTCTGATACCAGCCACCTGAAGGCACGAACATATAGACCATGCTTTCGGCCAATGACGCGACCGCAATATTTCCGTAGGTGTCGACTGCGAGTCCCCGAGGATTGTTAACCGACCCGATTAATGAAGTAGTCCACCCAGAGCCGTCAGGAGTGAGCATTTCTACGAGATTGTTATTTGTGTCAGAAACAACGAGTGCTCCAGACGGTAAGAGTGCGATGTCCGATGGACTATTGAGGGGGCTCTGGCGAGACGACCCGGGCGATGGCGATCCCGCACTTCCGGTGCCAGCAACAATGTTGAGCGTGTACCCGTATGCGCCAGGAGTTAACGAGTACACCTCGTTGGCCGTGGCGTCGGCGATGTAGATGACGCCGCTCGCGGACACGGCGATGCCACCTGGATTTGAGAGGGGTGACAGCAAAGCGTCATAGCCGTCAATCAGTGGGCCACTGCTACCGTTGCCGGCAACCACGCTGACGTTGTACTGCGAACCTGATTTCGTCAATTTGCCAACTTGATAGGCGGTCGTGAAGATGATGTTGCCACTGGGGCGGCAGCTCAATCCTCGTGGGGCATTGAGCGTGCTCGATGTCGCCGGACCTGACGCGATGTTGCCCTTCTGCCCCGTTCCGGCGATGGTGAGAACAGTTGCGTATTGGCTCGCACTCGTCAATTCAAAAATCTTGTTGGATGTTGAATTGGTCACGAAGATGTTGTTAGACGAGTCCAGGCAGATCCCCTAAGTCCACCGGCTAACTGGCTGGCAGTACTGAGCACCTTGAGAAGGCCGCCGCCGAGTGTGGCGGCTTCGGCCGGAGACGGCGCGGCCGTTACGGTCAGTGTTGAAATTGAAATCATGACAACAGCCAGCAGGCTGACCACGCGCCGGGAACGGGAATTACACATTGGGTCTCCAGACCTATTTGCTACCACTGCTAACAATACTATTTATATCAGTGATAGTAACTGTGAAGAATTGGTGACATCCCTCAGATTTTCTTAATTCACCTAGCATTAATGCGTATGCCAACCAAGCCAAACCGCACCTACGCGGCCCGCATCCCCCGTGAAGAGGCGGAGCGAAGGATTGTCACGGCGACCATCGAACTCCTACGCCTCGGCGATTTCAGCGCAGTGTCCTCCCGCAAGATCGCGGAACGGGCAGGCGTTCACGCCCCGAGCATCGCCCGGTATTTCGGCTCAATGACTGGACTCTTTGCCGCAGTTGCCAAGCAGTTGGCCGCCCAAGGACTCTCGGTCTTAGGCACGGGAATTGACGAGATTGTAGGAGAATCGGAACTCGTCTTGCGCTCACGGCTCGTGGCGTGGTGCCTGTCGGGCGGGGCCGATCCCCAGCTCTTCATGACTTCGCGTGCGACCCCCGCCGGCCAGAGCCTGTTAGGCCGACAAGAGAACTTTGTCCCGGTATCGCACCGAGCGACCGAAGCCATCGCCGAGATTGTGAGATTTTCTTTTGAAGGGTTTGCCGTACTAGGCCAAACCCACAACTACTCACCCGGACAGCTAGCCGACGTTCTCACCCTCTTGCAAGCGATTCGACGGCATCTACCCGAAATAGAACGAGATCTGGGTTGGTCCGAGTAGGTCTGCTCTAGGGCTCTCGGTATTTTCCGCAAGCGACTCACGGGAATGCTTCACGTGGCTTGCCCAGGCAACAATCCGGAACAAACCAATCAAGTGAAGAGTTGCGAGTGAATTTCCTGCGTCGCCGTTGAGCGATTAAGGGTATAGAAGTGCAAGCCCGGAGCCCCACCGTCCAGCAGCTCGCGGCATAGTTCGGTAGCGGCACGAATACCCTCGGCTCGAACCGCCGGCCCACCACCCTGCTCGTGCGCCCGTTCGAGGCGCTCCACCAACCAGATGGGCACGGCGGCGCCCATATCGGACATCCGAGCGACGCCGCTAAGCGTGGTGACCGGCATGATGCCGGGTAGAACTGGCTTGGTCACACCAAGAGATCCCAGTTCGTTCACCAGGCGGCGCCACTCTTCAAAGTCAAAGAAGAACTGTGTCACGGCAAAGTCGGCCTCGCGGAGTTTGGCTGCGAGGTGTCGACGATCAATCACGAGATCGTCCGAACGCGGGTGACCCAATGGGTGCGCTGCCACCCCGATGGAGAAGTTGCCAACTTCACGCGCTAGTTCCACCAGTTCAATCGCGTGCGTGAAGTCACCGCCCTGTAGGGCCGGATCGGCGGGAATATCCCCGCCGAGCGCCATGATGTTCTCGACACCACCGTCGACGTAGTTCTTCAGAATCTCGCGCATTTCGGGGCGTGTGTGGCCGACGCAGATGAGGTGGGCCATCGCGGTGATGTGACCTTCGGTCTCGATGGAGTGCACTAGGTCAAAGGTGCGTTGCCGAGACTCACGGCCCCCTCGGTAGGTGACCGAGACAAAGGACGGGTCGAGCGAGCGGAGGTCGCGAATCGTGTCGGCTAAGACGGCCGACTCCTCATCGTTTTTAGGAGGAAAGAACTCAAAGGAGCGTGTGGTGCCCGCCGCGAGCAACTGATCGATGCGCACGACTTACTGGGCTCGACCGAAGTCGTCCTCGAGGCGAACGATGTCGTCTTCACCAAAATACGTCCCATGCTGAACTTCAACAAAGACGACCTGCGAATCGGTGCGGTTCTCGCAGCGGTGTGCCGTGCCGACGGGAATGTCGATGGAGTGCCCTGGGCCGACCCGGTGCTCGGTCCCATTGAGAATCACCGTGGCCGTGCCAGAGACAACGAACCAGTGTTCGGAGCGCTTGGCGTGCCGCTGATAACTCAGGCGCTTACCCGGCTCGACCACGATGCGCTTGACCTTGTGGTCCGGCGCAGCATCATCGAGGACGATGTACATACCCCAGGGGCGTACGTCGTATTCACGTCCTAGTTCATCACGAGTGGTCATCGAATCTTCTCCGCAGCTAGCACAGCGTTGCGTAAAAGCATGGCACGGGTCATCGGGCCTACGCCACCAATTCGTGGAGTAATCCAACCGGCCACATCGGCCACGTCTTCGGCCACGTCGCTCATGAGGCGCTTGCCAACCCAGCTAGTTCCGGCACCCACGACGGCTGCTCCAGGCTTGACCATGTCCTTCGTCACGAGTCCGGCGACACCAGCAGCAGCCACGATGACATCGGCCTGGCGAGTCAGACGCCCCATGTCTTCAACACCAGTGTGGACCACCGTTACAGCGGCATTACAGCCCGGTCGGCGCATAGCCAGGAGGAGGGAGAGGGGGCGTCCGATGGTCAAACCGCGACCAATGACGACCACGTGCTTACCCTCGACCGGCACTTTGTGGGCGGCGAGGAGCTCCACGATGCCGGCGGGGGTGCAGGGCAAGGGACCCGGTGCGCCCATGACGAGTCGTCCCAAGTTGGTCGGGTGCAGACCGTCCACATCTTTCTCGGGATGAATGCGCAACAGAATCTGCTCTTCGTTGATTCCGTTCGGCAACGGCAATTGCACGAGGATTGAATGAATAGCCGGATCGGCGTTCATCTGGTCGACGAGCGCTTCGACGTCGGCCTGCGTGGCATCGCTACCGAGTTGGGCATGGTGCGACGTAATGCCCACTTCCTCGCAGTCGGCGTGTTTCATCGCCACGTACTTGGCGCTCGGACCGTCATCACCCACCAAAATGGTTCCCAAGCCGGCGGGACGTCCGGCGGCGATAAGGCGTGAGGCTCGATCAGCGAGCTCCATCTTCATCCGCGCGGCAACGCGTTCCCCATCGAGTAGTTCAGCCATCGATACTCCTTAGTGGCGGAAGTGGCGTTCGCCGGTCATCATCATCACGATGCCGGCCGCGTCGGCCGCATCGATTACTTCTTGGTCGCGCACCGAACCACCGGGCTGCACCACGGCGCTAACACCGGCCGAGGTCAGTGCGTCCAGTCCATCGGCAAAGGGGAAGAAGGCGTCAGAGGATGCGGCTCCACCAATCGCCAGATCTCCAGCCTTCTGCGTGGCAATACCGGCGGCCACCACGCGGGACTGCTGGCCGGCACCGACGCCGACGGCCACACCGTCGCGGGCGATGACGATGGCATTCGAGGTTGTGCGAGCACAGACGCGCCAAGCAATCTGGAGGTCGCGAAGTTCTTCGGCCGTGGGCTGACGCTTGGTGACACAACGCCAGTCGGTAACGGGCACGACGAGTTCGTCGGCATTCTGCACGAGCGCCGTGTTACCGAAGGTACGAATCGAAAGGCCAAGCGCCTCGGGGGCCGGTGCACTCAAGAGTCGCGTGGCTTTGCGACGAGCGACGAGCGTCGCAATGGCCTCGGGCGTCATAGAGGCGGCAATGATGACATCGGCCTGGGGACCGGCGGCGATCGATTCAGCGAGTTCCTGGTCGAGCTCTCCCCCGACGGCGACGATGCCGCCAAAGGCACTCTGCGGGTCGGCGGCGAGGGCCTTGTTGAAGGCGTCGACCAGAGACGTACCGAGCGAAGCACCCGAGGCATTGGCGTGCTTAATGATTGCCACGGCGGGAGCACCATTGGCGTCGGCCGAGAGTTCGTGTACTAAGCGCCACGCGGCGTCGGCGTCAAAGAGGTTGAGGTAACTGAGTGGGGTGCCGGCGTGTTTTTCCACACCGTCCCACCACGTCGTAGTGCCGTGCAGGCGGTAGCGAGCACCAATCTGGTGGGGGTTCTCGCCGTAGCGAACAACGTCGGCACGATCCAGCGACAAGTGCAGGGTTGGTGGAACGATGGCGTCGGTGGCGCTCGGTGCTTCGCCGATGACGCCACCCTGGTCGAACCAGGCCACAATCGCCGCGTCGTAAGCCGCGGTGTGAGCGAAGGCGTCGCGGGCCAACTGGTGGCGGGTCGCATCGGCGAGCGTGCCGCTGGCCTTCAACTCGGCCAACACCGTGTCGTACTGCGCCGGATTCGTCACAATGCCAACGTGCTGATGATTCTTGGCGGAGGCGCGAACCATTGTGGGACCACCGATATCGATCAGTTCAACGGAGGGGTCCATGTGAAAGGGGTAGAGATTGCACACGACCAAGTCGATGGCCGTGATGCCATTGGCCTCAAGGTCTGCGAGGTGACTTGGCTTGCTACGGTCCGCGAGGATGCCACCATGAATCTTGGGGTGGAGGGTCTTTACACGGCCGTCGAGCATTTCGGGTGACTGGGTCACTTCTTCGACCTTCTGGTGGGCAATACCGGCCTCCGAGAGGGCCGTAGAGGTGCCGCCAGAGGCGATGAGGTCGACGTTGAGGGCTTCGAGGCCGCGGGCGAACTCCAGTAGTCCGGACTTATCCCAGACGCTCAGTAGAGCTCGCATTTCGTGGCCTCACTTTCGGAGAATTCCCCAAAGAACTTCCATCAGCCTAGTTAGTGCGACCACCACCAATTTCGGGTGATGCTGAGAGCTAGAGCGAGACGCTCTCGGGGTGCTCACCGGCCTCGAGGGCCATCAGAACGGCACGGATCACTTCGGGGTAAAGCACCCTCTCCGTCTGCTTAATGCGCTCCTGGAGGGACTCTTCTGTATCTCCCACTTCGACCCCAACTTCACGTTGCGCCAGGATTGGGCCCTCGTCGAGTTCTTCGGTAGCAATATGAACCGTGCAGCCGGTAACGGTCGCTCCGGCGGCAAGGGCGTCTCGCACGGCGTGCCAGCCCTTGAAGGCCGGCAGGAGCGACGGGTGGGTGTTGAGAACAACCCCCGGGAAGGCTTCGTGAAAGGAGCCGGAGGTAATGGTGCCAAAACCAGCCATGGCGATGAGATTGACTTCGTGGTGACGAAGTGTTTTCACCAACGCGAGGGAATACGCCTCACGGTCAAAGGCTTTGGTAAATCCACCAAAGTCACCCCGGCTCACTAGAGCGGCGGGAATCCCCGCCGCTTTAGCAATATCGAATCCGCGGCACGGCCGATCGGCTAGCACCACGTCTACGTGAATTCCTTCGGCCAGCATCGACTCGAGAATCGTGCCTGATCCAGAGACCAAGACGGCGAGTCGGGGGCTGGCCACGCGCTTAGAGCGCTCGGACGATTTCGACCATCTTTTCGCCAGCCTCGGTCGGGTTCTGGCAGACGTGAACGCCAGCTTCGCGCAGTGCGTCCATCTTGGCCTGAGCCGTTCCCTTGGAACCCGAGATGATGGCACCAGCGTGACCCATCTTGCGTCCAGGAGGAGCGGTGACGCCGGCGATGTAGGACACGACCGGCTTGGTCATGTTGGCCTTGATCCACTCGGCAGCGTTCTCTTCTTCGCTTCCGCCGATTTCACCGATCATCATGACGGCCTTAGTTTCGGGGTCGTCGTTGAAGGCCTTGAGGCAGTCAATGAAGTTGGTGCCGGGAACTGGGTCGCCACCAATACCGACACAGGTCGTCTGACCAATGCCCTGCTGGCTGAGTTCGTGGAGGGCCTGGTAGGTCAGGGTGCCGGAGCGCGACACGATGCCGACGGGACCGCCGGGCAGCGCAATGTCACCCGAGGTAATGCCGATGTTGCACTTTCCGGGGCTGATGATGCCGGGGCAGTTCGGGCCGAGCAAGCGGACGTTCGGAAAGTCCTGCTTCAAGCGGTTGTAGGTGACGGCCTCGTCCTGGGCGGGAATGCCCTCGGTGATGCACACGATAAAGGTGATGCCACCCTCGGCGGCTTCCAAGATGGCGGCGGCGGCGAACTTCGGTGGAACCGATACGAACGACGCAGTGGCGCCCGTAGCGTCCACGGCTTCCTTCACCGAGTTGAACACGGGAATGCCGTCAACGTCGGTGCCACCCTTGCCGGGGGTCACGCCGCCGACAACCTTGGTGCCGTAGTCGCGGTTACGCAGGCCGTGGAAACGACCTTGACCACCGGTCAGACCCTGGACAATGACTTTGGTGTTTTCGTCTACAAAAATGCTCATGGTTCTTCCTTAGGCGTTTGCCAAGCCAACGGCCCTGCGGGCGGCGTCGAGCATGGTCGGTTCGGTAATCAACTTCTCGTTCAGGTGGGGAGCCAAAATGGCGCGGCCCTCAATGGCGTTCGTGCCGTCGAGTCGCAGCACGATCGGTGAGTTAATCGTCACCTTCTCGAGCGCCCCAAGGACACCCTTGGCTACTTCGTCGACGCGGGTGATGCCACCGAAGATGTTGACGAAGATGGCCTTGACCTTGGGGTCGGCGTTGATGACTTCGAGCGCGGCGGCCATGACGTCAGCGTTCGCACCACCACCGATGTCGAGGAAGTTCGCAGCCGTACCGCCGACTTGGTTCACCACGTCGAGGGTGCTCATCGCAAGACCCGCACCGTTGGCAATAATGCCGACCGTGCCGTCGAGTCCGATGTAGTTGAGACCCTTTTCCTTCGCCATTTTTTCGCGAGGGTCTTCGGTCTCATTGGCGCGGAACGCCTCCCACTCAGGGTGACGGAACGACGCGTTCTCATCCAGAGTGACCTTGGCATCGAGGGCGTGCACGTTGCCTTGGGGGGTCAAGATCAACGGGTTGATCTCGGCGAGGTCGCAGTCACCTTCGGTGTAGCAGCGGTAGAGCTTGACGAGCAGTTCGGCGGCCTGAGCCTGCGCTTCGTCGTCGAGCTTGGCATCCTTGACCCACTGCTGAGCCGTTGCGAGGTCGAGACCCTTGATCGGGTCAATTGAGAGAAGAGAAATCGCCGTTGGGTCTTCTTCGGCCACAACTTCAATCTCGACACCACCCTGGGCACTCAGCATGCCGAGGTGCTTCTTATTGGGACGGTCCAACGTGAAAGAGGCGTAGTACTCCTTCTTGATGTCGCTCGAGCGCTCAATCCAGATGATGTGGACCGTGTGGCCCTTGATGTCCATGCCCAAAATGTTGGTGGCGTGCTTACGAACTTCCTCGGCGTTGTCGGCAAGCTGAATACCACCGGCCTTGCCACGTCCGCCGACCTTGACTTGCGCCTTGACAACGACGGGGTAGCCAATGCGGTCGGCAATGGCGACGGCTTCATCGACAGAGTCGGTGGCGTCACCGGGTGAAACGGGAATGTCGTAACGAGCAAAGTACTGCTTGCCCTGATATTCGAAGAGGTCCATTACTTCTCACTTTCGGCGTTGGAACGCCACTCAGCCGCTTACGCGGGCTCTCTTTCGTCTAATGCGCTCTCGAGCCACGAGCCAATCTCACCCAACGGCGAACCGGGGGTAAAGACTCGGGCCACGCCCGCTGCTTCCAGCGGAGCGATGTCGTCTTCAGGAATGATCCCGCCGACAACAACCAAGACATCTTCGCGACCGGCGGCACGAAGCTGCTCAATGACGCGAGGGACCAGTACCAGGTGGGCACCGGAGAGAAGGGAGAGGCCGAGGGCATCGGCGTCTTCTTGGAGAACGGCCTGCACCACTTGGTCGGGCGTCTGGTGGAGGCCGGTGTAGACGACCTCAAAACCGGCGTCCCGGAGGGTACGAGCAATGACCTTGGCACCGCGGTCGTGACCGTCGAGTCCAGGCTTGGCTACTACTACGCGATACGTGCGCTTCATCGGCTAAAGAGCATAGGGCGGATGAAAGGGTGCCCCTTGCGCCCGTCCGGCCCGTGACGGGCGAACCACAGTGGCCCCGGGGTCCTGAGAACTAGCGTTAGAGCGATGAGTAGCCCAATCCGAGTCCTGCGAGGCGTGCTCAGCGCCCTCCGGCCGCGCCAGTGGGTCAAAAACGGTCTCGTCGTCGTGGCGCCCGTCGCGGCCGCGGACCTGACGAACCGGACCGTGCTGATCCACACCCTGTACGCCTTTTTGGCCTTTTCCTGCACCGCATCGGGCCTCTACCTCCTCAATGACGTTCGTGACAAGCAGAGCGATCTAGCCCACCCCGCGAAGCGCAACCGGGCCATTGCGTCCGGCATCGTGCCCGTGGCGGTCGCTCTCGTCCTCTTCGTCGTACTCCTCGTCGTCGGTGGCCTCTTGGCTTGGGTCGGCGGAACCGACAGCCACGCCCTCTTCTACGTACTCCTGACCTACGCCGTACTCACCATGGCCTACTCGTCGGGCCTCAAGCGCCAGCCGGTTATTGAGTTCGCCATTGTCGCCAGTGGGTTTTTCCTGCGGGCCCTCGGTGGCGCCGTTGCGAGCAATCTCTTTGTCTCCAACTGGTTCCTCGCGGTCACGGCCTTTGCTGCACTATTTCTCGTTATCGGCAAGCGTTCGGCCGAACTTCAAGAGCTGGGTGAGCGCGCCGCCACCCATCGTCGAGTTCTCAGCGAATACACACTCCCCTTCCTTCAATCGAGCCTCACGCTGGTCGCGTCGGTTGTGGTCACGACCTACTGCCTGTGGGCCTTTGACGTTTCCTCGACGGGCCTATCGAACGTTCATCACCGCGTCGTATTGATTCGCCTCACCGTCGTGCCGGTCGTTTTGGCTATTCTGCACATCTTGCGACTGCAGGAACGGGGTGAAGGTGGCGCGCCCGAAGACCTCGTCTTTAGCGATCGCACCCTCCAAGCTCTCGGCCTCGTCTGGGCCGTGCTCTTTTTCTTCGGGATCCAGGCATGACGCGCGAGCGACTCTACGGATGGGGCCGAACCTCACCGAGTGTGGCCGAGGTGCTCGCGCCAATCGCTAGTGACGTCGAGAACGAACTGCACCGCGCTCCGCGCCTCTTGGCCCGCGGCCTCGGTCGAAGCTACGGCGACGCCGCCCAGCTGGCCGGTGGCACCGTGCTTCGCTCGAGTGAGATGGCGACGATGTCACCAATCTCTTCCGATGGGCGCGTCACGGTTGAGGCCGGCGTCACCATTGATGATCTCATCCGCGTTGGCGTGCCCCAGGGCTGGTTCGTACCCGTAACGCCCGGTACCCGTCAGGTCAGCGTCGGTGGCGCGATTGCGGCCGACGTGCACGGAAAAAATCATCACGTCGAGGGATCATTTGGCCACCACGTGCTCTCGATGAGACTTGCGACCCCACGAGGAATCATCTCCTGCAGTCCGACCGTCGAGTCCGAGCTCTTCTGGGCCACGTTTGGTGGCATGGGCCTTACCGGTGTGGTGCTCGACGCCGAACTCCAGTTGATTGCGATTTCAAGCACTGACGTGTTAGTTGACACCACCCGCTTTAACAACCTCGACGCCGTAATGAACGAGATGAGCAGTGGCGACCATCGGTATCGCTACTCCGTGGCGTGGGTCGACTGCATGACCACGGGGTCCTCGATGGGCCGGGCCATCTTGACTCGAGGAGACCACGCGACAGAGTCACGGAGCGAACTCGCCCCCCCTCGCGAGGCCAAGTTGGCGGTGCCCTTCAACGCACCTAGTGGACTACTCAACCCCCTGACGATTCGCGCCTTTAACGAACTCTGGTTTCGCGCTGCTCCTAAGCAACGACGCGATGAAGCACAGTCAATCAGCTCCTTCTTTCACCCCCTCGACGGAGTCCGGGACTGGAATCGGCTCTACGGTCGCAAGGGATTTGTTCAGTACCAGTTCGCCGTTCCCGACACGGCCGGCGAAACGGTCGTCGACGCCATCAAGACCCTGTCGACGTCGAAGGTACCGAGCTTTCTCGCGGTGTTGAAGCGTTTTGGTGCCGGCACTCCGGGACCGCTTTCCTTCCCGATGCCCGGCTGGACATTGGCCCTCGACCTCCCGGTCGGACCGAGCGCATTGCCCGGAGTCTTAGACCAACTCGATGAACTGGTGACCAACGCCGGCGGTCGGGTCTACTTGGCCAAGGACGCTCGACTCGACCCGGCGCACTTTCGAGCGATGTACCCCCGGTACCAAGAGTTTCTCGCCATCAAACACCGTGTCGACCCTGACGACATCATCTCGAGCGATCTCGCTCGGCGTCTAGAACTCATTAGAAAGTAAGAACTATGGAAAATGCCTTCGGTCAACCACAAACTGTCGTCGTCCTCGGCGGTAGCTCGGACATTGCTCGTGAACTCACGACGAAGCTCTGCGCTGAACGCGCTCGCACGGTCGTTCTTGCAGGACGCAATGAACAACTGCTTAATGAAGCCGCCGCCGAAGCCCAGCGGGCCGGTGCGACGCTGACGCCAATCGTTCGCTTTGACGCCGAGGACGTGACGAGCGCCGAGCGTGCGGTCCGCGAATCCTTTGAAGCCGTTGGCGCCCCAGTCGACCTCGTCGTGATTGCCGTGGGCCTCCTCGGCAACCAGGAAGTCGATGAGAATGATCCCGCCGCCGCCGCGCGTATGTCAATTGTGAACTACGCCTGGCCGGTCTCGGCACTGGCTGCGCTTCGTGAACGAATGATTGCTCAGGGGGCCGGACGCATCGTGGTCATCAGTTCGGTCGCCGGTATTCGTGTTCGACGGGGTTCCTACCTCTACAGCGGTGCCAAGGCCGGACTGGACCGACTCTGCGAGGGCTACGCCGACTCGCTGATTGGCACCGGGGTCACGTTGCAGATTGTCCGCCCTGGCTTTGTCCATACCAAGATGACTACCGGCATGAAGCCGGCCCCCTTCTCAGTGGACGCCACCAAGGTGGCCAACGACATCGTGGCGGGAATGCGCACTCCGCAGCGAATCATCTACACACCCGGCATCATGAAGTGGCTCTTCGCCATTCTTCGCCACCTGCCCGCGCCGCTCTGGCGCAAGATCAACGAAGACCGCTAGGGCTTCGTGGTGGTGGTTGTTCCCGTCAGGGCCGACTCACGAAACGACATCGTAAAGAAGTCGCGATTCCACCACGTCGTGAAGTAACGGCTGGGTGGACCAACCATGGTCGACAGCAACTTCTTTCCGTCACCACCATTTACGAACTTGCCAAGCTTGGCGTTAAACGACGAGAACTGTACCCAGTCGGTATTGATGTCGAGTTCCATGGCTCGCACCGCGCCAGCGCGAATCAAGACGTCGGCCAGCGAACCAATCGTCAGTGCCGGGCCACCGGCGTAGATGATGGCCCCGTTGCTCGTGACGCCGATACCACTGCGCCAAACGTCGAACTTGCCGCCGAGCGTCTTGCCCCAGCGAAGCGTGTTGGTTGCATCGAGTCCTGCCACCGGCTTTGCGTTATCCACGATGAGATCCAGGTTTTGGCGAACCTCACGAACGTCCGACGTCATCTTGAAGTCACGGCCCCACTCACCCACGGTGAGTTTGCCGCTGTTATAGATAACGACCGACGCCCCGCCCTTGCGTAATGGAAGGACGGTCTTGCCATCGGTGTAGTAGCCACCGTTGGCATCTTGCATTCGGAATCCGGCGTTAAAGGCGGCGACCAGGTTGCCAGTCGTCTTCGGCAAAATTGGCGCGCTGTGCTTGTAAGGGCCGCCACCGGGAATGAATGATCCCGAGTAGAGCTGGGCTTCGAGAAGGGTCGGGTCCATCCAGACGAGACCGATGACATAGCTGGTGTGCACGGCGTCAGGACGAATAAAAGACTCGTACATCGCGGGAATACCGGCCGAAGTGCGTCGACCAACGGGATGCCAGACGCCCTCGCCGGCTTGAGCAACTTTGGCCGGCGTCGAAACGGTGGCCGGGGCCGGAAGGTGACCCTCGCGAGGAATGTTGACGTCGGGTGAACCAGAGCCGAAGTCATTCTTAGATGGGTCGCCACCCTTCTTTGGCGCATTGAGGGAGTAGTAACGCTGCTCGACCCAGGTGACGATCGATCCCATGCCGTGCTCGCGGCCCCACTCGGCCCCGCGGGCCGAGAGCGAGACGCCGTAGCTCTGGTTCGTGAGAGCAAAGGCCAGCGTCGTACCGAGATACAACGCGTACCCAAGCGTCAGGACCGAGACCACGAGGACCACTCGGCGGCGCCAGTAAACGAACTTGGGGTGACGAATCTGACCAGTGACGTGCGGGGGACGACGGTCGAGGCGCGCCTGTCGTGTTTGTGGCGTCGAGTCGTCGGTCATCTTGATAATGCTAGAGACTTATCGCCCTAAAGGCGCTGTAGGGGTGAGATTGAGAGCACGAGTTGTTTCTCGGCCTGGCCCTGATCGAAGCGGACAAAGGCGCGGGTGCGCTCCCCTTCGCCCGAGAGGCCAATGATGACCCCAGGGCCGAAACGGTCGTGCGTTACCCGGTCGCCGACCTTGAGACCCAACTTGTCGGCGCCCGAGGTCCGAGCCTCTTGCACCTCGCCCGTTCCGAAGGCGCGGCCGCTGGCAAAATCGCTCGCGCGACCCTCAAAGCCGAAGTCGACGTCAGAAAAGCTGCTCCGTCGCATGGGCTTAACAACCGAACACTCTTCGCACAGCTCTTCGGGTACTTCGTTCCAGAAGCGACTCGTGATCGCGTCCATTCGGCGGCCCCACATCGTGCGGGTCCAAGCGTGCGTCAGCGAAAGGTGGCGCATCGCACGAGTGATGCCGACGTAGCAAAGACGACGCTCTTCTTCCAGCTCGGCTTGGTCCACGAGGGCCCGCTGGTGAGGAAACATTCCCTCTTCGAGGCCCGTTATGACGACCGCCGGAAACTCGAGGCCTTTGGCGACGTGCATGGTCATCAAGGAGACGGCTCCGGCACTGGCGTCAAGTTGGTCACTATCGGCCGTGAGGGCGAGTCGCTCCAAGAACTCCATCATCGTTTCGTACTCGGCGGCGGCGCTCGCGAGTTCGCCGAGGTTCTCAATTCGGCCACGGGCCTCATCACTACCGTCGGCGAGCAATTCGTTCAAGATGCCGGATTCGCGAGCGATGGTTTCGATCATGATCCCGGGCGTGAGGTCATTCGACAGGGCCCGAAGCTCATCGAGGAGACCCGCAAATTGGCGCACACCGGAAGCGGCCTTTCCGGAGAGGCCCGCTTCATCGCCGTGGTTCACCGACTCGGCAAAGGAAATGTTGTGGTCAGTGGCGTAAGACTGCAACTTGGTGAGTGCGACGGCACCGATGCCCCGTCGAGGCTCATTAATGACGCGACGGGCGGCCATGTCGTCTCGGGGATTCACGAGCAATCGGGCGTACGCGAGGGCGTCCTTAACTTCTTTGCGGTCATAAAAACGAAGACCCGAAATAACGCGATAGGGCACACCAGCGCGAATGCACTGCTCTTCGAGGACACGGCTCTGCGCATTTGTTCGATAGAACACGGCCATCTCGCGCCACTCAATGTTGTAGTCATTCCGGAAGCGACGGAGCTCGCTAATGACCCAGCGACCTTCGTCGTACTCGTCCTCGCCGGCGTAGCGGCGAATCTTGTCACCGCGGCCTCGCTGCGTGAAGAGGTTCTTGGGGATGCGAGACTCGTTGCGATCGATGACGGCATTGGCCGCGTCGAGGATGGTCTGGGTCGAGCGGAAATTCTCCTCGAGCAAGATCGTCGTCGCGTCGGGATACCGCTGCGAGAACTGGAGAATGTTGCGCACATCGGCAGCGCGGAATCGATAGATCGACTGGTCGGCGTCACCGACCACGCAGATGTTCCCGTGGTGAGCCGAGAGAATCTCGACTAACTGGTTCTGAACGCCGTTGGTGTCCTGAAACTCATCGACGAGCACGTGGCGAAACTGTTCTTGGTAGCGCTCACGAACGGCCGGGTCCTTTTGGAGCATTCGCACCGCGTTCAACAAGAGGTCATCAAAGTCCATGGCGTTGGCCCGGCGCAGACAGTCTTCGTAGCGCTGATAGACCTTGGCGATCATGTCGCGCTTGGGGTCAGCGTCAATTTCCATGTAGGCCGTCGGCGACAACATGGCGTTCTTGGCCCCGGAAATGGCGGCCAGCACCGAGCGAGGCTTGGTGGCCTTCACGTCAATACCAAAGTCCTTCATGATGCGTTCGACTTCACTGCGACTTTCGTCGGAGTCGTAGATCGTAAAACCGGGATCGAACCCGAGAACGCCAGCATTTGAACGCAGGAGTCGCAGGCAGGCCGAGTGAAAAGTCTGAACCCACATCCGTTCGGAGCGGCTCCCGACGAGTTCGGCGACCCGGCGCTTCATCTCGTCGGCCGCCTTGTTAGTGAAGGTGATAGCCAGGATCTCCCACGGCGCCACGCGATCGACTTCAAGGAGGTAGGCCACGCGACGAGTCAGCACGCGAGTCTTGCCAGAGCCGGCGCCGGCGACCACCAGCAGTGGGCCGCCGGGGTGGGTAACCGCGAGTCGTTGCGGTTCAGTGAGGTCTTCGGTCAGGCGTGCAACATCGAGACGTGGTGCCGGAGACTGGTCACCCCAAAGCTCCGCATCGCCAAAACTGCCCTGGCTCACTCCCACTCAATCGTGCCCGGTGGCTTGCTCGTCACGTCGAGCGCCACGCGGTTCACGCCTGGTACTTCGCGAATCAGGCGATTGGAGATGGTCTCAATAAGTTCATAGGGCAAACGGGCCCAGTCGGCAGTCATGGCGTCGTCACTGGTGACGGCCCGAATGATGATTGGATACGCGTAGGTGCGACCGTCTCCCATAACGCCCACTGTACGGACGGCTGGTAACACGGCAAAGCTCTGCCACAGTTCTCGGTAGAGACCGGCTTTGCGAATCTCGTCGACCACGACAAAGTCGGCCGCTCGGAGGATCTCGGCCCGCTCCCGCGTGACTTCGCCAATAATGCGAACTCCGAGGCCGGGACCGGGGAATGGCTGACGCCAGACGATCTCGCCCGGCAGACCTAGCTCTTCGCCAACGTGACGAACTTCGTCTTTGAAGAGGCTTCTCAGCGGCTCAATGAGATCAAAGGCCAGGTCTTCGGGGAGGCCACCCACGTTGTGGTGACTCTTGATAGTGGCGGCGTGACCGGAGCCCGACTCAATGACGTCGGGATACAGGGTTCCCTGCACCAAGAACCGCGGAGCATCAGAACTGGCGCCGAGGTCGCGGGCCACCGCTTCAAACTCGCGAATAAAGAGCTCGCCAATGATCTTGCGTTTGCGTTCGGGGTCGGTGACGCCGGCGAGGGCATCGAAGAAGCGGTCCTGGGCCTTGACGTGAATGAGCTCGACGCCGAACTGCTTCACGAAGGTCTGCTCGATCTGCTCGCCCTCGTTGGCTCGCATGAGACCAGTGTCGACAAAGACGCAGGTGAGCTGCTGACCAATGGCGCGGGTAACGAGCGCGGCCGCCACCGCTGAGTCGACGCCACCGGAGAGCGCACAGAGCACCCGTTCGGTGCCGACCTTCTCGCGAATGATGGCGACCTGTTCGTCAATGATGTTGGTGTTCGTCCACGTCGCCGGTAGCCCCGCGAGCTGGTGCAAGAACCGTTCGATGATCTCTTGGCCGTAGTCGCAGTGGGCTACTTCGGGGTGATACTGAACGGCGAAGAGCCGCTTCTCGCCGTTCTCCATGACGGCCACCGGCGCGAGCGGCGTCGAGGCCGTGGCGACAAAACCTTCGGGCACCGACGTAATGGCGTCCCCGTGGCTCATCCAAATGTCCGTGGTGCTTGGAACATCGTGCAACAGCACGCTGTCTCCTGAACGGGTCAGCGTCGTGCGGCCGTACTCACCGCCGCCCGTGGCGCTCACGACGCCACCGAGCTGCTGCGCCATGAGTTGTGCGCCGTAACAGATACCGAGCACGGGAATACCGAGCTCATAGATAGCGGGGTCGAGAGAAGGCGCCGGTGTTTCATAGACCGACTTGGGGCCACCCGACAAGATGATGGCGCCGGGCGACTTCTTCTTCACTTCCTCGGCCGTAATGGTCGACTGAACAATCTCCGAGTAGACGTGGGCCTCACGGACACGGCGAGCTATGAGCTGGGCGTACTGAGCCCCAAAGTCAACAACGAGAACAGTTGAGCTCAATGGCCCATGCCCACGCCCTGAGCGCGCTGCAGCTGCTTGCCCTCAGTTTGAAGTGATGGTGCCAGCATGATCTCAGCCTTCTGAAACTCCTTGAGCGTCTCGTAGCCACACGTGGCCATCGAGGTGCGGAGTGCACCGAAAAGGTTCATGCGACCGTCGTTTTCGGTGGCGGGGCCGAGCAGAATTTCGCGCAGGCTGCCACGAACCTCTGTCTTCACGCGGGCTCCGCGTGGCAGCGTGGGGTGGAAGGTCGCCATTCCCCAGTGGAAACCGCGAGCCGGAGCTTCGGTTGCGCTCGAGAGGGGTGAGCCGATCATGACCGCGTCAGCACCGCAGGCAATAGCCTTGGCGACGTCGCCGCCCTTGCTCATGCCTCCGTCGGCGATGACGTGAACGTAGACACCGGTCTCGTCGAGGTGGCGCATTCGAGCGCCCGCCACGTCGGCAATAGCAGTGGCCTGAGGCACACCAATGCCGAGAACGCCACGGGTTGTGCACGCGTTGCCCGGGCCCACGCCGACCAGTACGCCAACGGCACCGGTACGCATGAGGTGGAGCGCAGCTTGGTAACTGGCACATCCACCGACAATGGTCGGAATCTCGAACTCACGGATGAAGCGCTTCAGGTTCAGTGGCTCGACCGTCTTGCTGACGTGTTCAGCCGAGACGACGGTGCCCTGGATAACGAGGATGTCGAGTTCGGCATCGGCGATGGCCTTGGCCATCCAATCGGTGCGCTGTGGGGTGACCGAGGCCGAGGTCGTGATGCCGGCGGCCTTCATCTCACGGATACGCTGCGTGACGAGCTCCAACTTGATGGGCTCGAGATACATCTGCTGCATGCGTGCAGTGGCCTTGTCATTTTCGAGACCACGAATCTCTTCAAAGAGGGGCATCGGGTCTTCGTAACGAGTCCAGAGGCCTTCGAGGTTCAAGACACCGAGGCCGCCCAACTTGCCAATTTCAATTGCCGTGGCAGGTGAGACCACACCGTCCATCGCGGAGGCGAGGAGGGGAAGTTCAAACTTGTAGGCATCAAGTTGCCACGCAATGTCGACATCCTCGGGGTCTCGAGTTCGGCGGGACGGCACAATCGCAATGTCGTCAAAGCCATACGCTTGGCGCGCTGACTTGTAAATACCGATCTCTACCTCCGCCACAGTGACCTCCGCCGCTCTCGCCACTGGAGCAGTGGCGTTTCTTCCAATCTATCGGAGCGAGTCCGGCGGTCGGTCCGAGACCCGCGTCAGGAGGTAGCGAGCGAGCCCGCGATTGCGGCGCCGAGCCAGATCGTCGCCACGACCCAGAGGTCCTGGGGTCGCCAGAGCGCCAAGGGGATTTCGGCGACTGCCAGCATCGCCATCGTGCCGACCGTGGCCCGATTGTGTCGCCCGGCCCGACGGAGTCGCATCACTCGAAACTGAAGATACCCGTAAGGGACGAGGGCCACCCCGAGAACAAGACTGGCGATCCAACCCGCTCGAAGATAACTCGACCCAAACGCGAAAAGCGCCACTTCGCCACCGAGCGCAGCCGCCAATCCAACGACGGCCGTCCTCCGGTAAATCTCCTTGCGGCGATAGCGGCGCTGCTCACCGAGGCCGAGAGAGGTCAAGGCGGCCACGAAGGAGTTGGCCAGGGTTCCAACGTTCCACAGCAGGTAAAAGACGGCTCCGGCACTCGGTCCAGCGATGAAGGAAACCGTTAAGGGCACGCCGAGCGTCACGGCGTTAAAGACGAGCGAGGCTGGCCAACTCCGCAGCGAGGTGGCAATCATCTCCCGCTCGGCTCCCGGCCCGTGGCGCCAAGGCACCGTGGTGCGGGTGGCTGCTAGGAACCACGGCAGCGCCAACAAAACGGTAAAGACAATCGGCGCAATAAACACTTGGGTGATGGCCGTCGTGCCATGCATGAGCGAGGCCGCGCCGAGTGCCAGCGCCAGGCGGAGCAGCAAGACGGCCCCGTTGCGCCACAAGGCAATCTTGGGTGCGCCGTAGCCCACGGCCACCGTGTCTATGAGCGTCGAGACGGCCAGGCCGGCGGAAATTTCGAGGAGCAAGACCAACATCCACGTTCTTGAGACGTTGGCCTCATGCAGCCAGTGGGTGGGCCAAGCCAAGCCGACGGCTATCGAGATAGCCGCACTGCCAAGTACGGAAAGAATGACGGCTAACGCCACTGAACGCCGGTTGGCCTGTTCCAGGGCGTTCTGCCGCAAGAGACCAACGGTGAGCCCGAATGACGTGACAGCGTTGACGAGACTTCCAGCCAGGACAATGGTGGCCGACCGACCGAGCACGACTGATGTGCTGGTGTGAGCAACAATCAACCAATAGAGAAATGCGGAGGCCGCACCCAAGAGCCCAGCCAAGGTGAGTGCGGAGGCACCACCACGAATGAAGTGCAGCAGCTTGTGCTGGAGCGCCATACGCCCTAGAACGGCTGTGCGATGGGCGACATGATGCCGGGAATCGGCCAGCGAACAGCGTCGTTGTGATAGATGATCACGTACTTGTTGCGCCACACCTGACGGAGGGCGTAGGCGTGCGCAAACTTCTCAAGGTCGGCCTTCGGCAAGGGCTTCTTGTACGTCTGACCCTTTTCGGCGTCGAAGAGGTAGCCGTCGGCCGGCGCGTTACGACTCAAGCGAGTTTCCACAATCACGTAGTCAAAGAGACGGAGGTGTAGGAAGTATCCGTCGCGCGACTTCCACGTGTGATCGTGGAACATGTCCTTGCAGACGTAGTTCCACGGAATAATTGTGGCCACATTGGTCGCCGAGGACGTTGCGCCGATCACTCGCGACATCAACCGGTCGGTGCAGTAGGTGTTGTGCTGGTCGGTGTGGGTCGCCATCCAGCGAGCCGCTTCCTTTTCGTAGCCGTCGATCTGATTCGGCGAGCCCACCAAGAAGCCGGTGGGATAACGGGAATAGTACGGCGAGCCAGAAATAAAGCCGGAGAAGCAGAACAACGTACCGAGTACGGCCATGAGGACACGCCCCTTGGGCCCCCAGAGTCGGGGACGCGGGGCGTACTCACCAACGAGGAGAGCCATCCACAAAATAACGAAACCACCGCCACGGTTGGCGGCCTCTTGAATGCCCGGGATAACGCGACCGAGCACGGTGAGCGGGTAAACCAAGCCGGCCACAATGACCCACGTCATTGGCTCCTTGCGCTTAAAGCGCTTATAGGCCTCCCAGAGGCTGAGCAACGTCAAGAGGGCCAAGATGAGCTGACCACCGAGGGACATCACCACTTCAAAAAGCGGAGTTTGCAAGGCCGAAGATTGGAACGGCACTCGAAGGTTTGACTTATTGCCGTTCAGGAAGTCGAGGAATGGTGCAATCGACTGGTTACCGATGTAGCGCAGGGCACCTCGAGCGACGGTGTAGGTATAAATACCGATCATCGTCAAGGCAATAGAGAAGGTCAGTAAAAGTCGTGGCCACGGCTCGTCGCGCTGGTAGGCCTCCCAACCCAAAGTGAAGAGGATGGAGAGGAGCATGAAGAATGACGAAAGGTGGTGAGTACCGGTGGCCAGGGCCGCCATGAAAATGAATCCCGTCAACCACCAGCGGCGTGACAACTTGGTCTTGCCACGGAAATGCATGAGCGCCATGGCGTACGCCGTTACCGCCAAACTGAGGCCGAGTGACTCGTAGGCGTACTGCGAGTCAAACATAACCATCGTCGGCGCCGCGAAGAAGAGCATTGTCACGAGGGCCGACGTCAGACGACTCTTTGAGAACTCTCGGGCCACGTAGAAGACCGAAATGATGGCGAGAACCTTGGCGACACCAATGACAATCAGGGCCATAGTCATGGGCGGAATGCCGGTCATACGAACCAGTGTTGAAGCTACGAGAGCTAGTGACGGGTAGTGGCCGACGATAGGAAGAATCGAGTTATAAGAGTACGGATTGTTCGTGGCTAAGGTCACGATCAGTTGGCGAAAGTGGGCCCACTCGTCATCGAGTCCGATTTCGAACTTGAATCGCATCAAGCGAATCATGTAAATCGAAAGGATTCCAATGCCCAAAATAAAGAGCGTGTCTCGGTCGCGCTGCCAAGGTCGAGTCAGGATGTAGAAAAACGGCAGCAAAATTGTGGCAAAGCCGGTCCAAAAGAGGGCGGCCACGACGCCGCTTCGGCTATGAAGCGAAAACGCCTGGCTGATCAGAAACAGGCCGGCGGCCGAGGTCGTGACTAGGACGAGCAGTGCTTTCCAAATATTGCCTGGAATACCATCCTCGAGTATTTGTAACTCTTCGGAAGCCGTTAGCGTCACTGCCTACATCCCTTTCGGCTTGGAAAACTTATTTAATCCTACCGTGTTTGTTGGCTATTGCAACTAGGTCCAGAAAGACCTAAGGCCGGGCGACGCGCCTGCGTCGCCCGGCCTTAGGTCGGTACTTCTAGTAATTACTTACTTACCGGGGGCTAAGTACGCCGCCGGAGATCTTGTAGCCCCATGGCAGTGCCGATGGCGTGCCACTGACAGTGCCAGAAGCACCCGACAGGTTGGCCGAGGCCAAGTTGGCTCCACCAAGGTTCACATTGTTCAAGACCGCGTTCTTGAAGCTGGCACCTGAAAGGTTGGAGCCCGCGAAGTTGACATTGTTCAAGGTGTCTCCTGCGAACTGCACGCCACGAAGGTTGCGGTTCGACAAGTCAATTCCATCGAATCCAGTGCGGTTCGAAAGGAAGGCACCCGGTCCGACCAAGAAGCCATTGGCCACGAACCAGTCAGTCGGCAACGTTGACGGAGTGCCGGTCAGGCCCGCCGAACTAACACTCGTCTTGGTGCTGGGGTTGATGAACGTGGCACCGGTAAAGGTGGCACCCGAAACGTTCGAGTGCAGGAAGAATGCCACGGCCGTTGAGTTGTTCAGGTTGGCGTTCGTGAGGTTGGCCCATGTGAAGTCGATGCCGCTGAGGTTCAAGTTCGAAAGATCCTGACCAGTGAAGTCAACACCACTCATGTACACGAGTGGGCAGATGATGTGGCCTGCGACTACTCGACCAGGCAACTGAGCGGGGGTGCCGGTCACCGTTGCCGAGCTGGCGTGGTTCCAGTTGTCGTTGACAAAGCTGGTGCCGTTGACGTTGGTGTCGTACCAGTACGAACTCAAGAAGCTCGTGGTGTTAGCGGTGACGTTGCTCATGTTGACGCTACGGAATACGGTGCCTGAGAAGCTCGAGTTCGAGATGTTGGCACCGGTCATGTTCACACCGGAGAAGTACGAGCTGTAAGCGCGGATGTTACGGAGGTCGGCGCCCGCGAGCGAGCCACCGTTGATCATGAGGTACGTACCCACGACTGGTACGTCGCAGGTCGTGGTGCAGCCAGTGCTGTACAGGTACTCAGTGTTGTTTTCGACCGGGCTCTGCTCGCTGCCGATGGTCTGGTAGATCGAGAGAGTTTCGGCAAAATTGGCACCGCTCTGGTCGCGATTCGGACTCAAGACCACATTGTGCTGAACGCACGACGTCTTAGCCGTGGTGCAGACCTCAGTTGAACCATTGGCAATCACCGTGTAGGTCGCACCCGGGTAGGGCGAGCGGGTTAAGAAACGAATCGTGAGGTCGTGGTTCACCGAGTCGTAGTAGCCGTAGTAGATGTGCGGCTTGAGTGGCGAGCCATAGGGAGCAACGGTCGTCGTTGGCGAGTTGATCGACGTACCAATGGCGTTGGTCGCCTTTACCGTCGCGTAGTACGAACGGAAGTCCACCAGGCCCGAGTTAAAGGTGCAGGTGAACGTCGAGGCGTTCACGTCACATGACTGAGTGTTGTTGTAGATGTCCGAGATCTTGGCGGTGTAGCCAGTAATTGCCGAACCACCGGTACTCGAAGGCGAGCTCCAGCGAATGGTTACCGAGTGGAGACCACCGGTGCCCTTTACGTAGCGTGGCACTGAAGGTGCTGACACAGCCGCGCTGGCTGGCAGCACGGTAGCCAAGGTGGCCACCACGACTGCGGGAACGGCAAGTAGCTTCGCAAACTTATTCATTGGTACTCCAAATGGTTAAACAACTCTGGAAAAAGTATAACTAACCCCACCCACCTCGTGGTAGGGCACAACTGCCCTAGTCAGGCCAACTTTCCGAGAGCCCACTTGTAAAAATCAGCGACATCTTGAGCTACTCCGTCAATGGAAAAGTGGTCCTCAGCCCGCTGGCGGAGCCCTGAAGTCCACTCGGGGGGGAAAGATTTCGAAGAGAATTCAAGGAGCATTCGAGCTAAGTCGGCCGAGTCGTCCCGACGGAAGAACCAGGCCCGATGGTCGCTAACTTCCCTAAAAATCGCTAGATCCGTCAAAATCATTGGAATTTCAAGAGCCATTGCCTCTACCGCCGACCCGCCGAGCCCCTCAAACCGGGAAGGCATCACGAACGCATCGGCGGCACAGAGGAGGTCACCGACGTCACCCCGCTCCCCCAGGATGCGAATGGAGCCTGGACGTCCAGCACGTTCTAGGGCCTGTTCAATCATGTCCGTGTTCCCACCCGGGCGGCCCGCGAGCAACAAGACCGGGGGAGGCGACATCGACGGCAGTTGGGTAAAGGCTTCAATCACCACTTCGTGGGCCTTTTGGTAGTCCTGGCGACCAACGCACAGGAAGACGGTCTCGTGCTTCAAGCCCAGTTCGGTTCGAACTCGCTGGCGTCTCTCTTCGGTGCGACGCCCGAGATGCTCAAGGTCTCGTCCGCGATATATCACTCGCACCCGAGTTGATCGAAGCATCAGTCGTCGCGACATGATCAAAGCGCTGCGCTGAGAAATTGCGTGGAAGTGGGAGGCAAACCTCGAACTGATGAAGTCGGCCAGTTGAGCGGCGAGAACGCCGGGTGCGCCATATTTGGAGTTCGCCCGATGTTCGGCTCCGTAATACTCGTTGGTCAACGACGTGACGACACGCATGCCCATCAAGCGAGCGAGTGGTCGAACAAGAACATCCGGCCAGAAGAGCATCGTATGCACGAGATCAGCGTCACTCGATCGAAGAAACTTCACGAGATTGCGAGCTGTCTGCCACTTCGAAGACCCCCGCACATAAGTAACGGGGATTCCGGCGGCCTCGAACTTGGGCAGCATCGTCTTGTCCTCACCCAGACAAAGCACCTGCACGTCAATGCCGAGTGGTTCCATCCGGGAAAATTCTGCCAGCAAAGAGGACTCTGCCCCACCGACTCGCAAGTCGTAGACGCACCCTACGACGCGCACTCGAGTCTCTTGCGAGGCAGTCACGTGTTGCCTAGCTTCGGGCCGAGGCACCGTTAGGCCCAGTGAACCACTCCCACGTGCGGACGAGTCCGTCATGAATACCAACCTCGGGCTTCCACTGCAGCGTCCGAGCCGCGAGGGAGATGTCGAGCACAGACCGATCGAGCTCGCCCGGACGCGCAGCGGCACGGGTGGGTTCTACGGGCTTGTCGGTGAGTTCATTCATGGACCGAACGAGATCATTTACGGATGTTTCGATGCCGGTTCCGATGTTGATGAGGGCACCCGTTCCAGAAACGCCGCTCGCGGCAGCGAAGGCGGCCGTTACGTCATCGACGTAGATGAAGTCACGCGTCTGATCGCCGGATCCAAAGACTGTTGGCGTCGTGCCGGCAAGGTAGTGCTGGAAGAAAATGGCGATGACGCCAGCTTCTCCGTGGGGGTCTTGACGAGGACCGAACACATTGCCCAATGCAAGGCTCGTGGTTTGCAAGCCGTAGAGGGACTGCGTTGAACGCAGGTAGTCAATCATGACTTTCTTGGAAATGCCATAGGGGGCCAGAGGATTCCAAGGTTCTGTCTCAGCAATTGGAAGGTTCGAGGGATCAACTTCGCCGTACAACGTTCCACCGCTAGCGGCGGCAACGAAGCGCGTGGCGCCTCCGTCAACTGCGCCACGCAAGACATTCAATGTGCCGATCACATTCACGGTGGCGTCAAAGACGGGGTTGGCCACCGACACTCGGACATCTGCCTGCGCCGCTAGGTGGAAGACGACGTCCGGACGGAAGTTCGCGATCAGGCTCGACGTATGAGCGTCAGTGATGTCGGCTTGTTCGAAAGAAAAGTTGGGATTTCCTTCGGCCAGATGGAGGTTGCGCATGTGACCCGTCGCGAGGTTGTCGATGACGAGCACCTCTGCGCCCAGGCCGAGCATTCGATCAACCAAGTTGGATCCAATGAAACCAGCACCGCCGGTGATTACAGCACGAACAGCCATTACGCCCTCTCCGTCACTCGACGCGCGACGTAGTCATCACGCAGTGCAGTTAGTCCTTCAGTCAACGATGTAGTCGGTTCCCAACCCAGCACTTCACGGGCCAGCGTGATATCGGGTCGACGTCGAGTTGGATCGTCGGTCGGCAATGGTTCAAAAACCAACTTCGACGATGAGCCGGTGACCTCGAGAATCGACTGGGCGATTTCCAAAATGGTTTGCTCGCGCTGACCACCGATGTTCATGGGTCCAGAGTGGCCGCTGTCGAGGAGCGCCAAGAGGCCGCGAACTTCATCCGCCACGTAGATGAGTGAACGGGTTTGGCTTCCGTCACCGTAAATAGTGAGGTCTCGACCGGTCATCGCTTGGAACATGAAGTTCGACACGACGCGGCCATCACCCGGGTCGAGACGTGGACCGTACGTGTTGAAGATTCGAACAATTGTCGTGTTCGTCCCTCGAGCACTCCGATAGGCCGTGACGAGAGCTTCACCAAAGCGCTTGGCTTCGTCGTAAACACTTCGAGGGCCAACCGGATTCACGTTTCCCCAGTACGACTCGGGCTGGGGGTGAACCGCCGGGTCACCGTAAACCTCGGACGTTGACGCTTGAAGGAATCGTGCCTTGGAAGCGTCTGCCAGTTCAAGAAGCCGGCGAGTACCCTCGCTACCGACCGCCAGGGTCTCGAGAGGGTACTCCAGGTAATAGGGCGGTGAGGCCGGAGAGGCCAAGTTGCAGACGACGTCAACCTTCCCATCAACGGGAACATCTTGGGAAACGTCACACTGGACGAACGCATGACCCGCGTCAATCAGGTGCTGAACATTCTCCAATGATCCCGACGACAAGTTGTCGAGGATGATGACCTCATCACCGCGAGCGGCGAAGGCGTCAGACAGATGGGAACCGAGAAATCCGGCACCGCCGGCTACGACGACTCTCACAGAGAACCAATGCCTTCGTAGTGAAGGCCTCGGGCGCGAACTTCGCCAGGCTCAAAGAGATTGCGGCAGTCGACGACCGAGCCTTTGCCCAAACTGGCCGCGAGCGTGTCGACGTTGGCGAGACGAAAGTCCTTCCATTCGGTCAAAACGGCCAAGCAGTCGGCACCTTGCAGCACTTCGAACATGTCGGTCACGATTTCTATACCTGGCAGCTCGTCTACGGCCGAGGTGACCATCGGGTCATAGGCACGAACATTGGCGCCAGCAGCGACGAGGCGCTGAACGATGTCGACAGCCGGTGAGTTGCGAAGGTCATCGGTGTCGGCCTTGAAGGTAAGGCCCCAAACGGCGATGGTCTTACCCGAGAGGCCGCCCGCACCGCGACTGATCTTGTCAACCATGCGCTTGAGCTGACTTTCGTTGGTGTTAATGGCACCACGAAGTAGTTCGAAGTCGAAGTTGTGCGTGTTACTCATGTGCAAGAGCGCGGCCGTGTCCTTGGGCAGACACGAGCCACCCCAGCCAGGACCAACGTTGAGGTACCGATCGCCAATGCGAGGGTCAAAACCCAAACCAGTGATGAGGTAGCGGACATCGGCGCCAACGGTCTCGCAGAAACCGGCCATGGCATTAATGAAGCTCAGCTTGACGGCCAAGAACGCATTGGATGCGTACTTGATGGTTTCGGCAGTGGCCGTGGTGGTGAGAACGATGGGTGCTCCGGTCGGAGCAAAGAGCTCGCCAACCTCGCGACCACGCGCTGGGTCGTGAGCACCGACAACGACACGATCGGGGTGAAAAGAGTCTTCGACCGCCGTTCCTTCGCGGAGAAACTCGGGGTTCGAAACAACTGCGATGTCGGAGCGACCAAGGGCCTTCTCGACGAGTTGTGCGGTGCCGACTGGGACCGTCGACTTGTTAACCACAATGGAGTTTGGCAACAGCGAGCCGCCAATTTCCTCAGCCGTTGAAATGACGTAACTCAGATCTGCCGAACCATCATCGTCCTGAGGTGTTGGAACACAGAGGAACGTGACGTGCGCAGTGGCCACCGCTTCTACGGCGCTTTCGACACAGCGAAGCGTTCCGGCGCGGAGACACTCCTGTAGGAGAGGCTCGAGACCGGGTTCATAAATCGGAGATTTACCCGACTGTAAAACAGAAAGGCGGCGTGGGTCACGCTCGGCCAAGACAACCTGGTGGCCAAGTGTGGCCAAAGTAACGGCCGTAGGGATGCCTACGTAACCGGCGCCAATCACGGCAACGTTCTTGGGGTTGTCAGTTTGGGGATATTTCGTACTCATTGGGGGGGTACTCGATACTTTCTTATTTGGTGGATGTTTAAAAAATTTGATTGCCCATCTCCTCAAGAACACTGAATGGTTCAAGCATGGGGAGAATGTCATGGTGGACAGCACGCGTAATAAATCGCATGTAGGTCTGCGTGACGACGCCGGGGCGTGACATCGTTGCGACGCCGTGAATAATCGGCGGGCAGTACGAAGCTGAGCAGAAGAGTGGCGACATGTCGTACTGGTGCACACCGGCGGCCGAGTCGATGTCTCCTTCAGCCTGGACTCGATCGGTGGCGATGAAGTTCGTCCGGTCAACGGCGCAGAGCGATTGGTGCGATGCGATACCCAAGCACTTACGTGGAACGATGGGCGACGTTGGCCAGCCCGTCACGTTGATAAAGACAATCGTTCCACTAGCTCGTTCGAGCGACTGAACGTAGGCGTGATACCCCGACTTCCACTCGTTGAGTGACAGCGTTGCGTAGGCCGGATCGCGCTCATCAGAAACGAGGAAAATCACGTTCGGACGGAGAGATGCCAAGCGGCTGCGCACCGAGGCGTGCCACGTGGCGCAGGTCTTGGCCGCCTTACTTTGCGGATCCGTGTCGTACGCGGCGTTGTTCCGACAGTTGTCATGAGACAGCAGGATGACCTTGAAATGTTCGGACTCAGCAATTGGCTGGAGTGCGGCCAAGAATGTTGCCGCTCGCTGGTCGCCAACCAGCGCCAAGGTCAGCGTTCCCTTGGGGTCACCAAAGATGCATTTGCCTGACGTTGTCGCGTTGCCCTTCAGTTGACAGTCGGAGAAGAGCTTGGAGTTTCCGTCACCACGGAGGTTGCTAATACCGGGCAGGAAGTTGCCAACCTCCATCGAAGCCGTTTCACTCGACTGCGCGATGTAGTCCGCCAATTGCGATGAGGTTGGATAGAACTTCGGGTCCAAGTGCAACGGAAAGCCGAGCTGTAGCGCCGTAGGTGGTGCGGCTTTAAAAGCCGTGACGGGCTTGAAGTGAGCCATGTTGGTAAGTCCGAAGGAGAACACCACCGTTACGGCAATGAGCAACGATGACCCGCGATACGTGATGAGGTAGTCCATACGCTTGTCGACGCGATCGTCGTTGGGGTCAAGCCAGTTCTGCACGGGACGCTCAATGAAGTGATACGAGAGGATGCTCGCCACCACAACACCAGCGAGCACGCCAAGTCGTAGCGGTGCGGATGGGTGACTCCGCGTTTGGTGGTTCAGTACGACGATTGCTGGGTAGAGCCACAAATAGAAGCTGAAGGTGTAGCGACCCGAAGCGGCCAGTGGTCGAAACGAAAGAACTCGGGCCAGTTTCGTATCATCGGCCCAAACCAGTCCAGCGAGTACGGCCAATGAGGCGAGCGCCACGATCGGGCCAAATGGTCCCGGGTACCACGAGTGACTCGTCAGTGTGATGGCGAAGAAACCAATGACCAACAGGCCAATGGCCGATGCCGAACCCCGCACAACCTTGGAGGGAACGGCGATCTGGTCTTGATACACCGCGAAGAGAGCGCCAATGGCAAATGCGGCGACGCGCGTGAAGGTGGCGTAGTAGTTGAGCTCTCCGGTGGTGAGCAGCGAAAGCGCAATCGAACCGACAAGCACAATCCACAAGGTTCGACGAATGAGTGATTCACCATTTGATCGCCGGGCAAAGTGGAAGAGGATGGCCCACAACAAAGCAACCTGCTCCAACACCGAGATCGACCAGAACTGTTGGAAGAAACTTGTCGACTCCGCGGGCAGCAATGGGTGGCTGTTCGACGTGGCCAGGAAAAAATTTGAAAAGAAGAGCATCGCCGAGCGAGCCGAAGACATCATGAAGTCGGCGCTGGCGTACCCGTACAAAGCGAGCGCTACACCACTCGTGATGATGATCACGAGTGCCATCACTGGCACAACGCGGCGGAGACGGAACGCTACGAAATCTGTAAGGAAATCACGCGTCGACTCCGGTGGCCTCGCCGCCAATTTGCGAGAGATGAAGTAACCGGCAAGAACGAAGAACACGTCTAGGCCGATGTAACCACCCTGAAAAAGTGGAATGCGCAGCAGCCAGGCGGCCACGAGGAAGACGGCAACTACCCGAAGACCCTCGACGCTTCGAATGCGCGAAGGGGTCGCTGGTTCCAATTCCTCAGTGGCCGACATTGATAGTAAGAATAGTTCACTAAGCGCCCACGGTCACCGGAGAAGTTTCCATTGTCTACAGAGTTTTTCAAGCAGAAACATAACTTTGGTAGACCCGAGGTACGCCTAGCCTGAGAGCATCCCTATGAGTACACCTACCGCCTCCGTCGTTATCTGCGTCTATACCGAAGAGCGCTGGGACGCGATATTGCGGTGCCTAGACGGTGTTTCGAAGCAGACGGTCACCCCGCACGAGGTCTTCGTATCCGTTGACCACAATCCGGAGATGCACCAGCGGCTGGTCAGGGAGGTAGCCCCACTCCACCCTTCAGTCAACTTCCTCGACGCGAGCGAGGGGCCACGAGGCATTGGTACCGCTCGAAACACGGGCGCCAACGCAGCCACGGCCGAAATTGTGGCATTTTTGGACGACGATGCAGCACCGGAACCTGGTTGGTTGGCCGCCCTCATCACCCCATTCGCTCAGAGCGATGTCTTGGTCGCGGCCGGCCGCGTCGTCCCCAACTGGTTAGGCACCTACAAGGCTCCCTGGTGGTTCCCGCCCGAATATCTTTGGATCGTCGGGTCAACGTGGCGCGGCTTTGGTAAGGACCACAGCGAGGTCCGCAATCCAATTGGCGCTTCCATGGCGGTGCGACGCTCGGTACTAAACGAGCTCAATGGCTTCGATACGTCAATCGTGTACTGCAATGACGAAACCGACCTCTGCCTGCGCATTCGGAAGGCTCACCCCGAATCTCGAGTGCTCTACGCCCCAGAATCGGTTATCAATCACGAAGTGCCGGCCGCACGTCAAAATCCCCGCTACTTCTTCAAGCGTTGTTGGACTGAGGGCACGGTCAAGGGAAAGACATCCGAGGACCATGGTCGCGGAACGCTCATGCGCGAACTCGACTACTGCATTCGCTATCTGACGACCGGTGTGCTGGGATCGCTCGTAACGCTCCGACTCGGTCGAGTGGTATTCCTCGTCGGCGGATTTGGCACGACCTTGGTTGGCTGGATCTACTCGCGCACCAAGCGCGCACTCGCCAAGTAACTACGCCTTGCGGCGCTCGTGAACCAAGACTCGCAGGATTCGCAGACCGTCGCGAATTGAATTCAGCTTGGACTCGCCACCGACTCGCGGTGACTCCCACGACGTAAATTCGCCGATACGAAGTTCCGAGCGAGACAGGCGCGCGGCCAACTGAATTTCGAAGGCGAAGCCGTCGGCCAGACCTTCAGTTACCGGCAACACACGACGGTGGTAGGCGTTAAAGCCGTAGGTGATGTCGGTCCAGTTCATGTCAGCCACATGGTTGGCACACCAGGTCAGTACGTTATTGCCGAAGGCGCGCCACTTCGTGAAGTCAGATGATCCGCCGCCGGGCTTGCAACGGCTACCTTTCACAAAGTCGTAGCCCTCGACGATGAGCATGTTGAGCGCATCAATCATGTCGAGTGGGTCCATCGAACCGTCGCCGTCGCAGGTCACCAGAATCTGACCCTTGGCGAGTGCTAGGCCCTGCTTGATGGCCGAGCCCTTGCCACGACCCACCTGCTCTACGACGGTGGCGTCAGGGCGAATATAGGAGACGACATCGCGAGTGTCGTCGGTCGAGGCCCAGTCGACAATGATGATTTCGTCAACGACGGCAGGAATCGCCGGCAAGAGTCGTCGCAGACCTCGGGCTTCGTTGTGTGTTGGAACAATGAGGGAAACCGCGACGTCTTCTGGCTTGAGCCCGAGGGCCCCACGGACGTCGATCTTCAGGTGCTCCACACTTATTCCTTCTCACTTGCGATTTGTTGAATCATGGCGTCAAACTCGTCAGCCGCGTCATCCCACGTTACGAGTTCTTCAAGGTTGGGCGTGAATTTCGTGGTCGAAGCGACCCGAATGCTGCTCACGAATTGATTTGCGTCAAAGGAGGGCACGGCCTCGACGATGCCTCGACGGGCGAGTCCAACAACACCTTCGTTCCCTTCGGCGGGAACGAGTACGTGACACCCCAAGGCGGCCGCTTCAATGACGGCCATCGGGTGCGTCTCGTACAGGCTTGGGGCAATAACCAAGTGGGCCGACTGGAGCGTGCCTGCCAAGAGCGCACGCTCATGTTGGTCAAACGATCGAAACCGCACCGCGTCCGCGATGTCGAGGTCGGCCGCTTGGGCTGTCAGCACCGACTGCTCTTCGCCACGACCAATCACTGTGAGATGCCAGGGCGTTTCCGGAGTGCGAAGTTGAGCCAGCGCGTCAATCACGATGTGATGACGTTTTTGACGCTCGAGGCGGCCAATGCAGACCAAGTGCCACGGATCGACCTCGGGTCGAACAGCCGGTGTCGGCATGTCGGCGCCGTTGGGAATGTATTTAAGGCGCTCAACGTTTAACGAGAGCTCCTTTTGGTATAGCTCAACTTCGTGCGGAGCCGTGGCGACGGTAAAGCGTGCTCGGCGAAACCATCGCGCCAAAACACGACGCTGCAACGGGTAGAGAGCTTGGCGTAGTCCATTCGCGTTGGCGCCCTCGTGGTAGACGACGATCAGCGGAATGTCGTGGCGAATCGTCGACATGAGAGCCCACGCCGACACCACCGATTGGTAACCATCAAGGATGACGACATCAGGCTGGAGCGACTTAAGTTGCTTGACCCAACCCCTGGGAATAAAGGGGTCGCCACTGGCCGGCCAGGTCTTGACTCGGTTGATCGTCACGCCGTCGATGACATCGGCTCCTGGTAGCTCTAACCCGGGGTTTGAGGTGACAACGGTCACATCATGAGAGCGATTCAGACGAGTCGCAATCTCTCGAGCGTGCGTTTGGACGCCGCCGAGGGAAGGGCTGTATCGAGCTGACGACAGCATGACTTTCACTTAACAATTGTAAGTGAACAGGTTTTGCGAATTCTTAGAAGAGTCAACTTTGTAACACTCCCGTCACGAGAAAGATAAGTGATTGCTTTATTCCCGGGAGCTTTCATCGGTCGTAATCAACGAGAGCAACTCGGTCAAAATCCTCGCCGTCGCCCCCCAGACCAAGTCCCCAGGAACTTTGTAGAAGTAGATCGGGAATGAGCCATCCTGCGATGACGGGCGCCTCGATTCACGCCACCACCGTTCTTGCGCAAAGGCCTCCACCGTGAGTAGTTCTGCCAGAGACACCGTAAAAACTCGATCTACTTCACGTTCATCAATTTCAAAGCGAGGGCGACCATCGTGAAACGCCACGATCGGCCAAATGGCTGACTGGCTCGCCATGGTGACAATCGGGGTGAGCGCGCCAAGTACGCGCAAACGGTTGGCATCCAGCCCAACTTCTTCGTGCGCCTCCCGAAGTGCCGTGGCCACGGGAGTCTCATCATCGTCGCTTCGACCACCAGGAAAGGCGACTTCTTGGCGATGATTACGGAGGTGGACAGACCGTCGGGTCAAGATGACGTGCACTCCCCCCTCGTCTTCAAAGAGACAGACCAAAACTGCGGAGCGGCGGAGAACTGCGTCCTGCTGTTCGAAAAACTCCAATTCGTCGTTTATGACGGGCATCTCACCATCGATATCGATCCGAGATGCTCGCAGTTTCAGTTCGATGTCTCGCAGCGTGAGCGTCGACCAGTCCTCTCCGTGTCGGTGGGCCCACGGGGCAGGGCCACCGGGCTCTCGACGGGCAACTATCGGCAGAACTTGGGGGTAGATGTGGCCGGGGAAGGGCGAAGCATCGGGTTCCAGAGTCATCGCATGCTCTTTCTTTGGCCTTAATTTACGAGTTTCTCGTGCTTTGCGTTACCGGTAAGGTCGAAGTGAATTCTTTGCGGTACCCCCCCATGTCTAGGAGTTTCATGTCTTCCCTCGCTCGCTGGTGCGTTCGGCACCGTTTTGTCGTCATTGTCTTGTGGATTGGCCTGTTTGTCGGCCTCACCGCTGGATCTAACGCCCTCGGCAATAACTTCCGCGACACGTTCAACCTCCCCGGCACGGAATCCACCAAGGCGCTAGGTCTGCTGGTTAAGGGTTTTGGCCAACTCGAAAAAGGTGACCAGGACACCATCGTCTTCCAGTCACGCAACGGTGAAGCCATCACCAGCCCTGCCTTTCAGACAGAAATCAATCGGACGCTGCATGAAATTGGACACCTTCCGAACGTGGCGCTCGTCACGAGTCCATTTAGCGCTGACGGTAAGAATCAAATCAGCCCACTCGACAGCACCATTGCCTACGCCACCGTTACCTTTAACGGATCGGCCTTCACCCTCAACAAGGACGACATTCGAGCCGTGGTAACCAAGGGCTCGGCTCTGCGTAGCAAGAGCCTGGACGTTGAGTTCGGTGGACGGGCCATTGGCCAGCTGAACCAGCCCAAGGGCAGCCCCGGTGAGATGTTCGGCATCTTGGCGGCCGGCATCATCTTGATCTTGGCCTTCGGCTCCTTCCTCGCCATGCTGCTGCCCCTGGGTACTGCCCTCTTCGCCCTCGGTACCGCATCGGCCGCCGTCGGACTCTTGACCCACGCCTTTTCCATTGCGACATTTGCGCCTCAGCTGGGCTCGCTTATCGGACTCGGTGTCGGTATTGACTACGCACTCTTCATCGTCACTCGCTACCGTCAGAGCCTGCAGCTCGGAATGAGCGTCGAAGAGTCGGTGAAGACCGCGGTGAACACGTCGGGCCGAGCGGTGATCTTCGCCGGTGGCACAGTTTGCATCGCCCTCCTCGGCATGCTCGTGCTGCGTCTGACCTTCCTGAACGGTGTGGCTATCGCCGCATCGGTCACGGTGCTCATCACCATGGTGGCGGCCATCACGTTGTTGCCGGCACTCCTCAGCCTGCTCGGGAAGCGTGCCCTTAGCCGTCGCAGCCGTCGTGAACTGTCGGCCAACGGTGGCACCAAGGAAAGCCAGCACCCGCGCTGGGAACAGTGGAGTGCCTTTGTGGCTAAGCGCCCAATTCCGCTGGCTCTCGCCGCTATCGCTGTAATTGCCGTGTTGATCGTCCCCTACTTCTCACTGCACCTTGGCAATGCCGACCAGGGGACCGACCCGAAGACCAGCACGACCTATAAGGCGTACTCCCTCCTTTCGAAGGGTTTCGGCCCAGGCTTTAACGGGCCACTCCAGATTGTGGCGCCTCTCACCAAGGTTGACGACGTCATGACGCTCAACGCGCTGCGCACCGAAGTCATGAAGAACCCCAATGTGTCCTTCGTCGCTCCACCCGAAGTGAGCCCCAACCAAAAAGTTGCGGTACTGATGGTCTTCCAAAAGTCGAGTCCGTCCGACATCAAGACTTCGGACCTCATCAAGGAGCTGCGCACCTCGACCGTGCCCAGCGTGACGAAGGGAACGTCCTTGCACGCGTACGTCGGTGGCTCAACGGCCATCTTTGACGACTTCGCTCAGACGCTTTCCAACAAGCTTCCGCTCTTCATTGGCGTGATTGTCTTGCTCGGCTGCCTCTTGCTGCTCCTCGCCTTCCGGAGTCTGTTGATTCCGGCCACCGCAGCAGTCATGAACCTTTTGGCTGCCGGCGCATCCTTCGGTGTCGTCGTCGCCATATTCCAGTGGGGTTGGGGTGGCTCGGTGCTCAACGTGGGCAGCGGTCCGATCGAATCCTTCTTGCCGGTCATCATGATTTCGATTCTCTTCGGGCTGTCGATGGACTACCAAGTTTTCCTCGTGAGTCGCATGCACGAAGAGTGGGTGCACACCGGTGAAAACCGGCGCTCCGTAATGCGTGGTCAGGCCGACACCGGACGAGTCATCACGGCAGCGGCCCTCATCATGATCTCAGTCTTCATCGCTTTCGTTTTTGGTGGTGAGCGAGTCATTGCCGAGTTTGGCATCGGCCTCGGTGGTGCTGTTTTCTTGGACGCCTTCATTCTGCGCACGATCTTGGTTCCGGCACTGATGCACCTCTTCGGCAACGCCAACTGGTGGCTGCCGGGATGGCTGGACCGCAAGATGCCCCACCTCGCAGTGGAAGCGCCGGACGAAGCGAACTAAGTCGGCGTACCGGCCAGCACCGTGCCGAGGACCGCGATGTCCTTGATGCCGTACGGTTCAACGGTCAACGGGTTTTCCGCGAGCACAGTGAAGTCGGCGGCCTTGCCAACTTCGAGCGAACCGAGTTCGTGGTCACGGTGAAGTAACTGGGCGGATCCCAACGTGACCGCTCGGAGCGCTTCGAGTGGCGTGAGCTTTTCCGCGTCCCCGAGCGTTATTCCCGAACGAGTAACTCGATTCACGGCGCACCACATCGTAAAGAGCGGACCGACGGGCGTCACGGGAGCATCCGAATGCAGTGAGTAGGTCACACCGAACGCTTCAGCAGATGCGGCGGGGTCCATTCTTCGGGCCTTGGCCGGACCCATAGTTGAGGTGCGGTGGATGTCTCCCCAGTAGTAGAGGTGATTCGAAAAGAAATTGATGGCCACTCCGAGAGCGGCGGCTTTGCGCAACTGGGCCGAACTAATCATTTGGCAGTGCTCTAAGCGGTGACGGTGATCGGGTCGAGGCGACAGCGTCAGCAGTCTCTCAATGGCCCGCAGGGCCACGTCGATGGCGGCGTCACCATTGGCGTGGATGGCGGCTTGATGACCAGCCTCGTGAAACGGGCGCAGTCCATGGACAATGTCGTCTTCATCCAAGAGAAGTATTCCGTGGTCGTCGTGACCCGAGCAGTAACCCGGCCAGGCCAGTGCAGCCGTGAACCCTTGGATGGAACCATCCGAGATCCACTTGAGCGGTCCTACGGCGAAGCGGTCGGTCGATTCACGCTGGAGGTCGTTGACGTGGGCAAGAAGCTCGCTCGGCGCAAAGCTCTTCGACATCTCGTGCACGTGCGGCGAGTAGACGACGCGTACCGGTAGTTCACCCGAAAGGCCGAGCGCCCGATACGTGTCGAAGCTCTTACCCTTCGTGATCACCGCCATATCACTGTGGGTCGTCACTCCAGCCAGCTTGGCTAATTGGGCCCCCGTGCGAACAGACGTGGCGGGGTCTTGGCGCATTGAAGAAACAGCCGAGAAGATGAGTGGCAGGGCCGTCTCGGCAAACGCCCCCGTCGGCTCGCCATTGGCATCTTTCTCGACACCGAGCACCTCCGTGTCGGCCGTAATACCCTGCGCTTCAAGCAGCGTGGAGTTGGCGTAGCCCCAGTGCATCGAGGCATTCATGACGGAAACGAAATGTTCCGTACTCACCGAATCAAGGTCCTGTCGGGTGAGTGCGCGGCCCCCGACAAAGACTGGGTCAAACCCTGCACCAAAGACATGCTCGCCGCGAGGAGTCTGGGCGGCGGCTTCGGACAGACGGGCAAGAACATCTTCAATCGTGCGACATCCCGGGTCGAGCGAACCGTCGCTTCGTTGGCGGTCGTCAAATCCCAACCACAGATGGTGATTGAAGAGGCCGTTGTGGAGCAGATGACCGTGCGCCTCAATAAATCCGGGAACGATTACTGCCTCGGAAAATCTTTCATCCACCGTGACGCTGTAGCCAGACAGTTCGTCGATAAGTTCCTCAAAAACGCCAACTGAAAAGATTCGTCCCTCATGAACCGCAATGCCCGTAGCGTCAGCGGTGCTCGGATCAAGCGATACGACCTCCCGAGCTCGGTACAGAGTGATGGCGAGGTTACTCACAATGACCACAGTAGAACTTCATTCCACGTAACGTGGAACTCTATGGCTCCCGACGATAAGACGCTTAAGATCGCGGAAACTCGAGCCAAGCCCACCCAGCAACGCTCCATCGCAACCTACGAAAAGATTCTTGCAGCGAGCATCTCAATTCTGTCTGAGGAGGGTGCCGGCGCACTTAACACCAACGCAATTGCCACTCGAGCGGGCGTCAACGTCGGATCGGTCTACCACTACTTTGACGACAAGTGGGCCATCGTTCAGGTACTCATGGAACGCATGTTGTCTCGAGGACTTGGGGTTATAAATAGTTACGTCATATCTCTGGTGCAAACGGACGACACCTTCACATGGTCTCGAAATTTGCTCACCGATGTCCACCGCATGCGCCTGAACCACCCGGGGACGGCTCAGCTTCGAGCGCTCTGTCGCACCGTACCGGAACTCGAAAAACTCAATCTCGAGGTTGAAGCAATCGTGCGTGAACACATCACAGATTCGATTGCACAGCGGCTTCCCGGTATGCCTCCTGAACGACGCCTCCACGCCGCCTACACAATTCAACAGATTGGCGCGCTCTGGCTTGATAGAGCTCTGGCGTTTGATACGGCGTTCGAGCCTCGCCTCGACGAAATGGCACTGATGCTGAGCAGTTATCTCAACACGCTGGACGCCGAGTACCTATAAAGCAAGTGGGCCGAGCCTTTCGGCCCGGCCCACTGCACATTCCCACGGGAATGATTACATCATTCCGCCCATGCCACCCATGCCGGCGGCCGCACCAGCGGCACCTGGCTCTTCGGGCTTGTCGGCGACGATTGCTTCGGTCGTCAACAACAGGGCTGCAATCGATGCAGCGTTCTGCAGGGCAGAACGCGTCACCTTGGCGGGGTCAATAACGCCGGCCTTCACGAGGTCAACCAGCTCACCAGTGGAGGCGTTCAAACCGAACGAACCAGAGGCGTCGGCGACTTCGCGGACCTTGACAGCACCTTCGAAACCAGCGTTTGCAGCAATGTGGCGAAGCGGTGCTTCGAGAGCCGTGGCGACAATCTTGGCGCCAGTGGCTTCGTCACCGGTCAAAGTTGCAATGAGTGCATCGACGTCCTTGCGGGCGCGAACGAGAGCAGTACCGCCACCGGCCACGATACCTTCGTCAACCGCAGCGCGCGTAGCGCTGAGGGCGTCTTCGATACGGTGCTTCTTTTCCTTGAGTTCGACCTCAGTAGCGGCGCCGACCTTAACGACGGCCACACCACCAGCGAGCTTGGCGAGACGCTCCTGGAGCTTCTCACGGTCCCAGTCTGAGTCGGTCTCTTCGATTTCGCGCTTAATCTGCGCGACGCGACCCTTGACTTCATCCTCGGTGCCGTTGCCATCAACGATGGTGGTGGCGTCCTTGGTGACAACGACGCGACGTGCACGGCCGAGTAGCTCGATACCGGCGGTGTCGAGCTTGAGGCCGATCTCCTCAGAGATGACGGTGGCACCGGTCAGCACGGCCATGTCTTGGAGCATGGCCTTACGGCGCTCTCCAAAGCCTGGGGCCTTAACGGCGACCGAGGTGAAGAGTCCACGGATCTTGTTGACCACCAACGTCGCGAGTGCTTCACCCTCGATGTCTTCAGCGATAATCAAGAGTGCACGACCCGACTGCATGACCTTTTCCAAGATTGGAACGAGGTCGTGAACGGCTGAAATCTTGTTGGACGTGAACAGGATGTAGGGGTCTTCCAGAACTGCTTCCTGACGCTCCGCGTCAGTTACGAAGTACGGCGAGAGGTAGCCCTTGTCGAACTGCATACCCTCGGTGAGCTCGAGTTCAATACCAAAGGTGTTGGACTCTTCCACGGTCACGGTGCCGTCCTTGCCGACCTTGTCGATGGCTTCGGCAATAACTTCACCAATGGCGGCGTCAGCGGCCGAGATCGTAGCGACCTGGGCGATCTGCGTCTTGCCGTCAACGGGAGTCGACTGCGCCTGGATCGACGCGACTGCCGCCTTCACGGCCTGCTCGATACCACGCTTCAGCCCGGAGGGGTTCGCACCGGCGGCCACATTACGGAGGCCTTCCTTGATGAGGGCCTGAGCCAAAACGGTGGCCGTTGTCGTTCCGTCACCGGCGACATCGTTGGTCTTGGTGGCGACTTCCTTGACGAGCTGGGCTCCCATGTTCTCGAACGGGTCCTCGAGCTCGATTTCGCGAGCGATGGACACACCGTCGTTCGTGATGGTTGGGGCACCGAACTTCTTACCAATTACGACATTGCGACCCTTGGGCCCGAGGGTCACCTTGACGGCGTCGGCGAGCTTGTCGACACCGGCTTCGAGGCCGCGACGGGCCTCGTCATCAAACTTCAAAAGCTTTGACATTGAATTTCCTTTGTTAGAAGTGTGCGCAGATGCGCAGCGAGTTACTTAGTGATGGTGGCGAGAACGTCACGGCTGGACAGGATGAGGAGGTCCTCACCGTCAACAGTGATCTCGGTACCGCCGTACTTGCTGAAGACAACCGTGTCACCGGCCTTGACGCCGGTAGGGATCAGCTCGCCCGAGGTCTCGGCACGACGGCCAGGTCCGACGGCCAAAACTTCGCCCTGCTGGGGCTTTTCCTTGGCGGTGTCGGGAATGACCAAGCCTGAGGCCGTCGTGGCCTCAGCGCCGTTGGGTCGAACGACAATTCGGTCTTCGAGGGGGTGCAGTTGCATTGCTTTTCAGCCTCCTAGTAGTTGGCACTCGGCCTTTACGACTGCTAATTGTAGCAGGGGGTCCGGAGAGCCGTATCGGCCGAGATTCTGTGGGACGCCGAGCCAACGGTCTAACTTGGCAGGAGTCCAAAGGAGCAGCATGTCCCTTCCCGTTCTCGTCACCGGAGCCGCTTCGGGTATCGGCCGGGCCACCGCCGAGGCCCTGGCCAGCGCCGGTCGCCCACTCGTTCTGTGGGACATTCAGGCTGAACCGCTGGCCGAACTGGCCGACTCACTCAACGTTCGCACCACCGTTGCGGCCTTTGACGTGACTGATGCCGACCAGCGTCAGGCCGCCTACGCAGTGGCGCGGGTCGAGCAGGGTGGTTTTAGCGGACTCGTTCACGCCGCTGGCGTTTCGGGCCCCGAGCCGATTTCGGCTTTCACGCCCGAAGCCTGGGGCCGCACAATTGACATCAACCTGACTACGGCGGCCGTGATGACACACGAACTGGCTGACGATCTGGCCGACTCCGGCGAGGGTGCCATCGTCTACATCTCCTCAATCGAGGGCTATTTCGGCCACGCCTGGCTGCCGGCCTACTGCACGAGCAAGGCGGGCTTGCTCGGACTGGCGCGCGCCGCCGGACACGAGCTTGCCGCTCGCGGAGTGCGCATCAACTGTGTGTGCCCCGGCGCTATCGAAACGCCCATGCTGGCCCCGCTGCTGGCCAGCGACGACTTTCGTAACGGCATCACCATGCGCACACCATTGGGTCGCGTTGGACGGCCAGACGACATTGCCGACGCCATCGTGTTCCTACTGAGCCACCAGGCCCGCTTCATTACGGGCACCTCACTCGTCGTTGACGGTGGCCTCACCTCGATTGGTGGCATCTAGGCATGAATGTCGTCGAACGGCGCGACGTTCGTCTCATTGTGGCGTTCCGATCGCTCTCGCTGATCGGTGACGAGCTTGCGCTGTTTTCGCTCATGGTGCACTACGCCACCTCCAACCAAAAGTGGATGATCGGACTTCTGGCCTTCATCAACGTGGCGCCACCGGTCTTTTTGACATCGGTCGCCGGACTGGTCATTGACCGAGTACCCATCAAGCGCCTGCTAGCCCTAGTCAGCCTGGCGCAGGCCGCCGCCGCCGTGGGATTAGTCGTTATTCATTCCAACGTGGGCGTGGTCGTGCTGCTGCTGCTCATGGGCTGCGGCGTGGCCTTCACGCAGCCCGGGTACGGCACCCTCGTGACACACATCACCCCGCGGGAAGACATGGCCACCACGATGTCCACCATGCAGTCAGCGGCCGCCGTGGCGACGATGTCGGCACCGGTTCTGGCCGGACTGATCTACGGTAGCTTCGGCGCGTCCACGGCCTTCGCCATCGACGCGATCACCTTTCTGATCGTCTCCGTGGTGACTTCACTCCTCGTGCACGATCGCATCCCTGAGCCTCACGACCCAAAGAACAAGACCAAGGGTGAGATGTGGGCGGGCATGCGATGGCTCTTCGGAGACGGACTCCTAAGGCCAGTAGTGATCACCACAATGGTGACGGTCCTGGCGCTCAACATGATTGCGGTGGCCGAAGCGATTTTGATCACCCACGACTTTCACGGTTCCGCGACGGTCTTTGGCCTTTTTGGTGCCTCCTTTGGCGTCGGCAACCTGCTCGGCTCCCTGGCCGCCCGCAAGCTTCCGAAGGGCGACGTCAACTGCGTCCAGCAGATGTTTGCCGCGTGCATAATTCTCGGTGCGACGTTTGGGGCAATTGGCTGGGCGCCAACATTGGCGTGGGTCTTTCCTCTCTTTTTCGCCGGCGGCATCGGGAACGGCATCATCAACGTGGCGATTAACACTCTCTTCGCGACCCGTCTGCCCGATGAGATTCGCGGTCGCGGAATGGCCGCAATCAGCACCGTCTTTACCGGCATGACCCTCTGTTCGCTTGGCCTCGGCGCCGTGGCTATTGCCCTGGTATCGGCTCGCACGATCTACCAGATTGGCGGCATCACGACGTTGGTGGCCATTGCCGTCTTGGGCCCCCTGTCACTTCGACAGGCTCAGCGTCTGGCGACGACTCAGGGCGCGTAGCGCTCCAGCTGCCACGATCCATTGATCAGGTCGTAGAGGACCCGGTCGTGGAGTCGATCGGTGCGATGTTGCCAGAACTCAAAGTGATCAGGCACGAGCCGATACCCACCCCAGTGCCGAGGTCGAGGTATTGGAGCGTCGGCAAACGCAGCCTCGACCTGCACTACGCGGTTCTCAAGTTCTCGGCGACTCGTTAGCGGATGGCTTTGATTGCTGGCGTGGGCACCAATCTGATGACCTCGAGGTCGAGAGTCGAAGTAGACATCCGACTCTTCATCACTGACCTTGGTGACGTGTCCTTCAATCCGGATCTGCCGTCCTAACGGTTCGCAGTACCAAAGGATGGCGGCCTGGGGGTTGGCGTGCAGGTCGTTTCCTTTACGGGAGTTGTAGTTCGTAAACCAAACAAATCCACGTTCGTCGACGGACCGCAACAAGACCATTCGACTACTAATCCGACCAGTGCCATCGGCAGTGGCCACACTGATCGCTTCCGGTTCCCGAACCACCTCGACACCCTCCGCGTACCAGCGATTCCACTGGGCGAGCGGGTTGGCGTCGGCGTCGGTGACGTCGAAGGGAATCCAGCGCTCACTCACCGGACGTCCGCCAACTGCCAGTTGGGTAGCGCGGAGAGGTCGAGCTGGCTGGGTCCATCGTGGCGAAGTCGGTAGTGACCGGCGGCGGCAATCATGGCGGCGTTATCGGTGCACATCTTCATTGACGGTAAGTGCGATTCAATCCCGTAGTCGTCCGCGAGGGCCGTCACTCCGGCTCGCAACGCCGAGTTGGCGGCCACGCCTCCGGCCAGCGCGATGCCCTGCACCTCTCGGCCGTCAATGGCCTGGCGGAGCTTGCGCAACAACTGCTCGCAAACGGCGGCCTGGAACGAGGCGGCGACGTCAGACATGGAGAGATCGGGGCGCTTTTCGGTTCCCCGTACGACGGCCGTCTTCAGACCCGAAAAGGAGAAGTCCAGCCCCACGCCGGTCATGGACTTAGGCAGAGGTAGCGAACCCGCAGTTCCCTCCATTGACATTTTGTCGATCACCGGGCCGCCGGGATACCCCAGTCCGAGCCACCGAGCCACCTTGTCGTAGGCCTCGCCCACGGCGTCGTCAATTGTTTCTCCGAGCACCTCGTGTCGGCCAGCCGCGTGTTGCAGCACAATCATCGAGTGACCACCCGAAACCAGCAGGGTCATCACGGGCCAAAGCATCGCGGGTTGCTCCAGCATGGGGGCAAAGAGGTGGCCTTCGAGGTGGTTCACCCCGACGTAGGGAGTTCCCCACGCCAGCGAGTAGCTCTTTGCCGCCGCCAGGCCCACGAGTAGTGAGCCAATGAGGCCCGGACCCGAGGTCACGGCAATGCCGTCGAGCTCCGGGGCCAGCGGATCAAGGCCGGCCTCTTCAAGGGCGCGGCGCACTACGGGACCAATGGTGGCTACGTGGGCGCGCCCGGCAAGCTCGGGCACCACTCCACCGAAATCCTTATGCACCTCGAGCGACGACTCCACGACGGAACTTCGAATCGCGAGTTGGTCATCCACGACCGCTGCCGCGGTTTCGTCACAACTTGTCTCGATGCCGAGTACTAGGCCCATGGACAAATCGTAGGGGGAGGAGCAGAAACCCCGCCCCACACACTGATGTGAGGCGGGGTTCTCCTACGTGTCTTAGCGACCCTGGATAACCGCCACTCGGTTCAGCACGGTCCCGCCGAACTTGGTAGTGCAGCCTCCGTTAACCACCTTGATGGTGATCGAACGACCACCGAAGCGGTTGAGCTCGTGGCGGAGGTAGGCCGCTACGTTCACGGCGCGGTCGTGACTCAGTGTCTTAAGCGCGGTGAAGTTTGCAAAGCCCGTCACGGTGACGGTCTTGTTGTTGCCCGCCACAATGGCTCGAGCGGCAGCTCCAATGGCCTTGCGCATGCCGTCGCTGATGTCACGCTGGGCGTAGGACCAACCACGGATGTAGGCGTTGACCTTCTGGTAGCCCGATGGAATCAACAGTGACTTCGGCGCCGATTGGGCCGAGTTGCCGTGCGTCGTGTTCATCTGGGCCTTGAAGGAGTATGTCGACCCCTTCGTCAGTCCCGTGATGATGCACGAGGTGGCCGTCGTGGTGCACGATCCGACCACGTTGCCGTTGGCGTCATAGGCCGTCACGGTGTAACCAGTCACCGAACCACCACCAGTGTTGCTGGGGTGGGTGAAGGTCACGAGTGCACCGGTGCCCGATGGTGAGCTCACCACGGTGGTCACCGATGGCACCGCCGGTGTGCCGTAGGGGGTGGCCGAGACAGCCACCGAACTCGAAGTATTCGCCCCGTTCTTCGCCACAATCGTCGCGGTGTAGCTCGTGCCGTTGGTGAGTCCCGTGAACGTGCAACTAAGGGCCGCACTGGGATTTGCCACGAGGTCAACCACACAGTCGGGCTGACCGGGGATTGAAACTACGTAGCTCGTGACCACGTCACCCGAGGTTGGGGCGCTCCAGGTCACCGACACGGTGGTGTCGCCACCAGTGGCGGCGGCGCTTTGCACCGGACCAGGCGTGCCGTGCGGCGTGGCACTGACCTGAACACCAGAACTGTTGCCCTGGGCATTCGTAGCC
>CANGMP010000003.1 GCA_947455165.1 Acidimicrobiaceae bacterium
AACGAATCATCGGTTGCAGCGACGCCGTACTGGCCAGTTGTGAGATTGAAGCGCAGCAGATCGTTGACTACTACGACGCCAACCCGGCCCGAGTGCACATCGTGCCGCTCGGCGTCGAACACGCCTTTTTCTCACCGGGTAATCGCATCGAGGCTCGCCGAGCGCTCGGCATGCCGACCGATCAACCACTGTTGCTCTTCGCTGGACGCATCCAAGCCCTCAAGGGTGTCGAGCTCGCCCTGGAGGCCTTCATCGAACTCCGTCAGCGACGCGGCTGTGGTCACCTCGCGATTGTGGGTGGCCCGAGCGGTCCCCAGGGTCGTGAAACGCTGGAGCGAGTCCACGCCCGCATCGCCGAGGCCGGGGTCATCGATGCCGTTTCCTTAGTGGCCCCGCAGTCGCACCAGTTGCTCTCAACGTGGTTCCGAGCTTCGGACGTCACTCTCGTGCCATCGCTCGCCGAGAGTTTTGGTCTCGTCGCACTGGAGTCGGCGGCCTGCGGTACTCCGGTTATTGCCTCGGCCGTTGGTGGTCTTTTGACGCTGGTCGAGCCGAATGAGAACGGCATCTTGCTCGAAACCCGCGACCCCAGTGACTGGGCCGACGCCATTGAGGACGTTTTGACGCCCACGAACTCTCGACACATGGCCCAAGCCAGTGCCACGATGGCCCGTCGCTACACCTGGCGCCACACGGCTGACGCCATCAGTGACCTCGTTGATCGGCTGCGCTCCGGCGCGCTGTTGCTCTGCCCCTGATGAGTTCAACACCGCTCACTGACGAACAGGCGGCTCGTGCCTTTGGCGAGATGCTCCAGACCTGGGCGGCCGATTTGTTGGTCAACGACCAAATGGTGGCACTCGAGGGAACCAACGAACCCGACGGCCGCGGTCAGTTGCAGTGGCTCCTGCGCTTTGCCGGTGAGGAAAAGCAGTTCATCGCCCTGTGGCTCAGCGTCCGTCAACGCACGGTCTATGTCGAGTCTGAAATCATGCCGGCGCCCGAGGAGAACACGGAAGAGGTTCTGCGTTTTGCGTTGACGAAAAATGCCGAGCTCTACCCACTGCATATCGCCATTGGTCCCGACAGTGGCCTCTATCTCGTGACTCGTTTCCCCGTGGGGGAGGGTTCGCCGGAACTACTCGATGAACTCTGTGGCGCCACGTTGCGCTACGTGGACGAACTCTTTCCGACGATGATGGCTCGTGGCTTTGCCTCGGTCTATCGCCGACGATCTCGTCGTGCCTCCCACTGACCCGAAATTGGTGGTTTCACAACTGCACTAGCGTGGTGGGATGGCTTTTGACCTCATCATTGTTGGCGGTGGACGTATGGGCGGCGCGCTCGCCAAGGGCCTCGTGAAGGCCAACTGGTGCGCCCCTAGCGCCCTCGCCATTATTGAAACTTCCCAGCAAACTCGTGAAGCGCTGGCCCTCGAACTTCCCGGCGTAACCGTGTTGGCATCGCTCGAACTCGAGCACGTTGACACTGAGCGCACCGGTGCCGTCCTCGCCGTCAAGCCGGACCAGGCTGAAGGCACCGCACGTCTCATTGGCGCCGTTGGCGTTCGTCGTCTCCTCTCGGTCGTCGCGGGGCTCTCAACCAAGCGTCTCGAAGCCGTACTGCCGTCGGGGGCCGCGGTCATCCGATCGATGCCCAACACGCCAGTCCTCGTCGGCAAGGGCGTGTCGGCGATCTCCGGTGGCGACTTTGCCACCAAGGACGACCTCGACTGGGCCTCGAGTGTGCTCGGTGCCGTCGGCACCGTCGTTCGCTTGAGCGAAAAGCACATGGACACCGTCACCGGACTTTCGGGTCCCATGCCGGCTTATCTCTACATGGTCGTTGAGGCACTCGTGGAGGCTGGTGTCCACCAAGGGCTCACGCGCGAAGTTTCGCGGGAACTCGTCATCGGCACCTTTGAAGGTTCGGCCGCACTGTTAGCCGCATCCGGTGAGACGCCCGAAGAGCTCCGCAGTCAAGTCACCTCGCCCGGTGGCACGACGGCGGCCGGACTTCGCATGCTCGAAGCTCGCGCGGTGCGCGCCGCATTCCTAGAAGCCGTCGCGGCTGCCTCGGAGCGCAGTCGACAACTGGGTCGTTAGGCCAGCGAGAGTCTCTTCATCATGTCGAGTGCACTGAATCGCCAGAACCAACTGTCCGAGCCGACGATTGCCCGTCTGCCCGTCTATCAGCGAATCGCCCAAGAGATGCTGCGTCGTGGAACGACCAAGACCGACTCCAAACGACTTGGTGAACTCGCGGGAGTTACGCCCGCCACGGTGCGTCGTGACCTCTCGGGTCTTGGCCCACTCGGAACCCGAGGTTCCGGATATGACGTGCAGACACTCGAGGTTCAGATCGACGAGGCCCTTGGCCACAACCGTCACTACGACGTTGTGATTGTCGGACTCGGAAATCTGGGTCGCGCCCTCGTTGGTTCCACCAACTTTCTTATCCGCGGAGCGCAGATCATTGGCCTCTACGACATCGACCCTTCACTCGTCGGCACGACGCTGAACAACATCCCCGTGCTCGATCCCCGGGAGGGCATCATGAACGCCACCATTGGCGTTATCTGTACGCCGGCCGAGGCGGCTCAGGCCGCGGCCGACGCCTTGGTCGGCGCCAATATTCACGCCATTTTGAACTTCTCGCCGCGAGTCTTAGACGTCCCGGTCGGCACGGCCGTGCGCTACGTCGACTTCTCGATTGAGCTGCAGATTCTCGCGTATCACCTCACGAACGGCACCGGACCGCTGGGTGGGGGACTGCTGCGCACCCTGGGTCTCACCACCCCGCCCGTCGTGGCCCGACCCTCCTAGCATGAGGTCGGAGGCGACGTGTCATTTCTCTCAGTTGGTTTAAATCACGAACGGGCCTCACTCGACCTGCTTGAACGGGTCACGGTGCCCGACGACGAGTTCGGCAAAGCGCTCGGCACGCTGCTCGCCAACGCCAATATTCAAGAGGCCGTCTTAGTTTCAACGTGCCTGCGTACCGAGGTCTACGCCGTCATCGATCGCTTTCACGGTGCCGTCGAAGAGATCACGGCCACGTTGGCCGACATCACTCATGTCGATGCCGAGGAGATTGCCCCACTGCTCGAAATTCACTTTGACCGTGGTGTCTCCAATCATCTCTTCTCCGTGGCCGCCGGACTTAAGTCAGTGGTGCCGGGCGAGTTTGAAGTACTTGGCCAACTCCGTCGATCTCTCGAACGGGCCGAAGAAGAGCACGCGGTCGGCGGTGAACTTTCCGCTCTGTTCCAGCGTGCCATCGGCGCCGGTCGCAAGGTCCGTGCCGAGACGGCCATCTCTCGTGGCACGACCAGTTTCGCCCAGGCCACGGTCGACCTCATTGCTCGCGAAGCGGGCAGCGAGACGTCCGGCACGACGGCCATCGTCTTTGGCGCCGGTCAGCTCGGCCAGGGCATCGTCAAGGGTCTGCGCGACGATCGCTTCGGCTTCGACCGCATCGTGGTGGCCAACCGCACGTTGAGCAACGCCCAACAGTTGGTTGACGAACTCGGCGATGGCCGAGTCACTGCGCTCACGCTCGAAGACGTGTCGACGCTGGTGCCAACGGCCCGGGTCGTCGTCACGGCCGTGGAAGTGCCGCAGACCATTTTGGGCCTGACTGACTTCGTTGCCAGTCCAGCCCCCGTCTTGATCGTGGACCTCGGCATGCCGCGAGTCGTCGACGCCGACGTCGACGCCTTGTCTCACGTGCGACGCCTTGACATTGCTCACTTGCAACAAGTTGTCGACACGTCACTCTCCGAACGTCGCGAAGAGATCACTGCCGCTCAAGAGATCTTGAAAGTCGAGGTTGAAAAATATCTCGAAGACCGACGTTCTCGCGGAGCCGCCTCGATTGTTTCTGAGTTTCGTGAACGACTCGAGACGCTTCGCCGCAACGAGCTCGCCAAGCGCGAGAGCGAGTTCTCGTTCCTCACCGCCGAGCAGTGGGAGCAAGTTGAATCACTCACTCGCTCCATCGTGGCCAAAGTCGCCCACCAGCCCACGCAGACGCTGAAAGACTCGGCCGGCACTGACCGCGGCCAGCGCATGACCGAGGCTCTTCGAAACCTCTTTGATCTGTGAGCACGCTTCGTCTCGCCACTCGTCGTTCGCCCCTCGCCCTCACGCAGGCGACCGAAGTGGCTCGTCGTCTAAACGACGCCGGGATTGCAACCGAGATTGTCGAAGTTGTGACGACGGGTGACGTGCGTACGGATGTCCCACTGGCGACTATCGCCGGGCAAGGCGTCTTTGCCGCCGAAGTGCAGTTGGCGGTGCTCGAAGGTCGGGCCGATGTGGCCGTGCATTCAGCCAAGGATCTCCCGTCGGTCACGCCGGCCGGCTTGGTGATTGCCTCGGTGCCCGAACGTCGGGACCCCGCTGACGTCCTCGTCGGTCGCGCCCTCGCGGGACTCGGGCCCGGTGCGACAATCGCGACCGGCTCACCCCGCCGCCGGGCCATCTTGGCCGAGCGCCGACCCGATCTCAATTTCGTGGAACTTCGCGGCAACATGGCCGCTCGCCTCGATGCGGCATCGCAGCCCGGCATCGACGCCGTCATCGCCGCCGCGGCAGCGCTCGACCGTTTGGGCTGGAACGACCGCATCGCTGAACGGCTCGACCCCGAGTGGTTCACACCCCAAGTTGGTCAAGGAGCGTTGGCGCTCGAGAGTCGTCTCGATGATGTCTCGACACGCGAACTCCTTGCCACGATTAACGACGAGCAGGCCGCTCTTCGCCTCACGTGCGAGCGTGCATTTCTGGCTGAGCTCGGCGCGGGCTGCTCAATACCGGCGGCGGCCTATGCCACGCTCGATGGTTCGCACATCACCCTTCGTGGGGTGATGGCCGACGCCGAGGGATATCGCGTGGTTCGCCACAGCGCCCAAGGGACCGACGCCCAAGCGCTCGGCCGCGATGTCGCACGCTTTGTTCGAGATGAACTCGGTGGCGGTTCGCTTCAATCGAGTCGATAACGGTGAAGCGGGTCGTCCTCACGCGAGAGTCTCCGCGAAACGACGAACTGCGCGACGTGTTAAGCGCAACCTTCACCGTCTTTGAGGTGCCCGCCACGTTCACCGAGGAGTTTTCGGCAGCCGAAGTCTGTGTCGCATTTGATGCGCTCCACATCCAACCGGCCACGATTGTGGTGACGAGCGCGCGAAGTGCCCGAGCGCTCGCTGCCGTCCTTGCGAACATCGAAGTCTCTCCCACCGTGGTGGCCATCGGTCCGGCCACGTTGCGGGCGCTGGAGCACGTGGGTCTTCATGGCGCCACGATGGCCCCCGAGGCGTCGGCCACAGCAGTTGGTGCGATGCCACTTACGACCCCAATCCTTTCGGTGGGGGCCGAAGCGCCTCGTCCCGAGTTAACCGAAACGCTCGCCCAGCGCGGCCTGAGCTCGACGCACCTCGTGGCCTACCGCACGGTTCCGCGCACATTAAGCGAGGCTGAGCAGCGTCTCGTGGCCGAGGCCGACGCCGTCGTCGTGGCGGCGCCGTCGGCGTGGCGAGTCGTCAAGTCGCTGGTGTCGCCCACGAGCGTGGTCGTGGTGCCGGGTGAGACCACGGCCGGCGAAGTTCGTGCGACTCACGGACGAGTCGTGGTGGCCGCCTCCACACAAGAAATCCAGCGCTCGCTGGCCTCAAGCATCTGAATTCGCCGCTACTAGCCTGAACTCATGGCCTTCCCCAACGAACGTCCTCGACGCCTGCGTACCACCCCGGCCCTTCGCCAGTTGGTGGCCGAAACGACACTTCACGTTGATGACCTCGTGGCCCCGCTCTTTGTGGCCGAGGGTCTCAGTGCGCCGAATCCGATCAACTCACTCCCGGGGCAGTTTCAACACACGGTGCCGAGCCTGCTGGCCGAAGCTCGCGAGCTCTACGCCCGCGGTATTCGCAGCCTCATCCTCTTCGGCGTGCCGGCCTCCAAGGATGAACTCGGCTCGGGAGCCTATGACCCCAACGGCATTGCTCAAGTGGCGCTGCGTACGTTGCGTGACGAGTTCGGTGACGACATGGTGATCATGGCCGACCTCTGCCTCGACGAGTACACCAGCCATGGCCACTGCGGCATCGTGCGCAGTGACGGCACGGTCGATAATGACGCCACCCTCGAGCTCTACGCCAAGACTGCTGTGGTGCAGGTCCAAGCCGGTGCCCACATCGTCGCTCCGAGCGGCATGATGGACGGGCAAGTGGCCGCCATTCGCCGCGGCCTCGACGAGGCCGGGGCCACCGATACGGCGATCTTGGCCTACGCCGCCAAGTACGCGAGCGGTCTCTACGGGCCCTTCCGTGAAGCCGTGGGTGTGGAAATTGCCAACGGTGGTAACCGGCGGACCTACCAACAGAACCCGGCCAATCGCCGCGAGTCGCTGCGCGAGGCCCGCGCCGATGTTGAGCAGGGTGCCGACATCATCATGGTGAAGCCGGCCATGACCTACCTCGACGTCGTGGCCGACTTGCGCCGCGAACTCGATGTTCCGCTCTGTGCGTACCACGTGAGTGGTGAATACGCGATGATCAAGGCGGCCGCCGCGAACGGTTGGATTGACGGCGAAGCCGTGGCCCTCGAACAGCTACTCGCCGTTCGTCGCGCCGGCGCTGATTTTGTCTTGACGTACTTTGCCAAGGAGATAGCGGAAGTGTTGCAGCGATGACGACCAACAGTGAGTGGTTCACTCGAGCTCAAGCAGTTATTCCCGGCGGCGTTGACTCGCCAGTCCGCAGCTTCCGAAGCGTCGGTGGCACCCCGTACACGGTGGTCTCCGGTAGTGGTGCCTACGTGACCGACGTCGAGGGCAAGACCTACATCGACTTCGTACAGAGCTACGGAGCCTCCCTCCTCGGCCACGCCCACCCCTCGGTCGTCAAGGCACTCTGTGATCGAGCCGCCCTCGGTACCACCTTTGGCGCTCCCACGCAGGGTGAAGTGCTGCTCGCCGAGGCCATGACCGCGCGCGTCGCCGGCCTCGAACAGGTCCGACTCGTGAGCTCGGGTACCGAGGCCGTGATGAGCGCGGTTCGTCTCGCTCGTGGCGCCACGAAGCGAAGCAAGATCTTGAAGTTTGATGGCTGCTACCACGGACACTCCGACGCCCTCCTCGTCGCTGGTGGCAGTGGCGTGGCTCAGATGGGTCTGCCCGACTCGGCCGGTGTTACTGCCGGCGCCGTCGGCGACACGATCGTGGCGCCGTACAACGTCGTGCCGACGCTCGATGAGACCGTCGCCGCTGTGCTGGTCGAGCCCGTCGCCGCCAACATGAATCTCGTGGCCCCGGTGGCCAACTTCCTACAGGGTCTGCGCGCTGAGTGTGACCGTGTCGGCGCGCTCATGATTTTTGATGAAGTCATCACTGGGTTCCGTTTGGCCTACGGCGGCGCCGAAGAGTTCTTTGGCGTGACGCCCGACATCTGGTGCTTTGGCAAGGTGATTGGCGGAGGTCTGCCGGTCGGTGCCTTTGGCGGCAGCCGAGAACTCTTGACCAACTTGGCCCCGCTGGGGCCGGTCTACCAAGCCGGCACGCTTTCGGGAAATCCCCTGGCCACGGCGGCCGGCATCACCGTGCTCGGCGCCATGGACCGCGCCGCTTACGAGGCGCTCACAACTAAGGCTCAGAACTTCGCGGCCCAACTCCAACAGGTGATTCGCGACAACGGGCTCTACGCCATTGTTCCGACGCAGGGATCGTTGCTTGGTCTGTACCTCGCTCGTAGTGAGAGTGCCGCGCCGACCAACTTTGACGAAGCCAAGGTTCTCTGCGACAACGGGCTCTATCGAACCTTCTTCCACGAGATGCTCAGTCGGGGCATTGCCATGGCCCCTGGTGCCTACGAGATCATGTTCCTCTCCATGGCGCACAGCCAAGAGGACCTCGACGCCACACTGCGCGCGGCCGCCGAAGCAGCGCGCGCCACTGCCAACGGGTGAGCTCGCCACTTCGTAGCGAGGGGTGGCGCAACCGCGCCTCGGCGGGACCGAACTTCGACACCCTGTTGCTGGACGACGCTGCCTTGACGTTGCTCGCCGGCACCGTGGCCTTTCAGATACCACTCACGTTGGCTTCGTCGATGACGGTCTCTGCCCATGGCGTGCTCCGTCTGGCGGTCACCCCCTACGGTCCACTGCGTCTTTTGGGACCCAAAGATGACGAAGCTAAAGCGCTTCTTCAACGATTGCGCTCGGCCGGCGCCAAGACTCGATCAAACACTCTTTCGAAGCGCCCACTCGCAATCTTGGCGGCCACGGTGATTGCCGTCACGGTGCCGTTGTCCTTGTTGTCGAGTGAGACGTCGCTGCACACGGCGCAGATCACAGAGGGCCTCCTCCGCCTTCGTGACATGCCACCGGGCTTTGAGGTTCGCAGCTCCGGCGTGATGCCGATCTTCTTTCCATCACCGAATCGAGTGGTCGTGCCAACGACAACCACGACTCCCAAGCACCAAAAACCCGGTGACCGAGAGTGGGCTCGCGAACAGGCAGCCTTTGAATCGTGCGTCGGCACGACGCATCGAAGTGACCGCACGGTCGGACTCGCGGCCCAGCCTCCCGAGGTCTACGCCTCCTCGTCGACCTTTGGCTCGGCGGCCTCTGGCGATGGCATGGTCGTCGGCTCCATGGTGCAGTGGTACGCATCGGTGGACAATGTTCGCCGTGACACCGACCAGATGCGCCGACCGAAGTTCGCAACCTGCTTCGCCGCGATGTACGCGCAGAGCTATCTCTTCATTACCGGGCAGTCCAAGAGTGGCGCGGTGATCTCGCCCACGACGTTGGTGGCACCAATCTTCACCTCGACGTTCCACCGTGAGGGCACCGTCTCGGTTCGAGTGCCGGGCGAGCGCCAACCGCTGTATTTCACGGTGAGCGTGGTGACGACCGGACACTACGAGGCGACGGTGCTCTTTATCTCCGCTTCACTCAATGGAGTAGCGGACGTGGTTCGCTCGATCGTGGCCACGCAGAGTGGTCGAATCAGCGGGGGAGCGGTCGCGGCGGCTTAGACGCCGGCGAGCGATACGACAAAGTCAGTCGAAAAGCCCAGGGCCAGTCCGATAACGAGGCCGTAGAACAAAAGGTTTCCGGCCTTTTGGCGCTGGGCCACCGTGAAGAGCTGAGCGATGACGTACGTGATCGATCCGGCGGCCAGTGCGTAAAAGGCCACGCTAACCGTGTCGTTCGTCCAGGACCAGCCAACGATTGTGCCGAGCGTCGTGGGACCACCACCGATGAGGGCCATGAGGCCAAGGAACCTCCACGAGGCGTGCTCCTTGGCGCCCGACAGCGGAGCAATGATGCCAAAGCCCTCGGTGGCGTTGTGGAGGGCGAAGCCAATAACGAGAACAGCCGTGAGGCCGGTGGCTCCACTGTGGGCCGATGAACCAATGGCCAAGCCTTCACCGAAGTTGTGGAGGCCAATGCCAATCGCGAGGAGCAAGCTCATGCGAGCGGCCGGCGTCAACTCTTGTTCGAGACCGGTGACCTCAACGCGCGCACGGCGTCGCTTACTCCAGTTGTCATACCCAACGAGACCCAAAATGCCAACTGCGATACCACCGAGCATGAGCAACTCGCGGCCCAGGGCCAGACCGTGCTTTTTGAGTTCCAGCGCGGCATCGACGGGAGCGAGAGCCTGACCCAAGACGTCGGCGACGAGGAAGATCAAGATGCCGATCGCGATGGCGTTGAGAAGGGCGCGGAACCGAGGCACTGGTGCCTTCATGCGACCAATCAACAGGCCGAGGGCGATGGTGGCTCCGGCGATAAAACCAACAACTACGGTGCTGCCAAAGGTCATGTGCGAGCTCACTTTTAGGCCTTTCGTTCCTTCAAGAGCAGGTCAAATGCTTGCGCTGGAATGAGGTCTACCAGTTTGTTCATGGCGTTGAAGCCAACTTCGGCCGGACCGTGCGTGCCGTTACTCATAAGGTTCGCCATGATCGCGAGGAGTTCCTTCATGAGTGGTTCGATACGCAGACCGAGCTTGACGCAGACGGCCAGGATTTGGGGCTCCGAGATAATTCGAACAAACATGCGCGCGACCTTGTAGTACTCGCCGTAGGCGTTGTCCATGCGCGTGTCGTAGAGCGAGAGCAGGCTCAAGTCGTCGGCCAAAAGTGCCTCGGCGACCACTCCGGCGGCCAGACGGCCCGACTCGTAGCCGTAGGAAATGCCTTCACCATTGAATGGGTTGACGGTGCCGGCGGCGTCACCAATGGTGAGCGTGTTTGGTCCGACGCGTGGTCCCAGGGCCATGCCCATTGGCAAACGGCCTCCGGTAGCCGGTCCGCACGAGGTGGCCTCGTTTAGACCCCACGCCTCGGCCGTCTGGGCCACGAAGTACTCCTGGAGCTTGGTGGTGTTAACACCCTTCCAAGCTCGGTCAGTGGAGAGCAGGCCGACGCCGACGTTGACGCGACCATCACCGAGCGGGAAGATCCAGCCGTAGCCGGGGACGACTTCACCTTCGGGGCTGCGAATGTCGAGGTGGGACTCGATCCACGGCTCGTCGTGGCGGTCGCTCATGTAGTAGCCACGAATGGCCATACCCATGGGCCAGTCGCGGCGACGCGTGACGCCGAGTTCGCGGCCGATACGAGAGTTCTGTCCGTCACCAACTAAGACGACTCGACCCATGATCTCGTGGAGGTCGCCGGTTTCCTTGTTCTTCACCGAGACACCGGCGCAGCCACGCAGGCGACCCTCGACGGGGTCTGAGGCGTTCAGCAGTCCAATGACTTCGCTGCCGGTGAGCACGGTGGCGCCGTGCTTTTCGGCGTGTCCGGCCACCATGCCGTCCAGGCTGTAGCGGGTGATTGAGTAGCCGTAGTTGGGGAAAACGGGGTGTTCGGGCCACTGGAGCTCGAGCGAAGCGCCAAAACCGTAGGACCGAAGACCCTCGTAGCGGTGGCCGTGCTTGGCCACTTCGCTCTCGAGACCCATTTCGGCCAATTGGTAGACCGATCGGGGAGTCAGGCCGTCGCCACAGGTCTTTTCCCGGGGGAAGGTCTTTTTCTCGACGAGGCAGACGTCCCAGCCGGCCGAGGCCAGCCAGTAGGCGGCTGACGAGCCGGAAGGGCCGCCGCCAACGATGACGACGTCGAAGATGTGGGTGGGTGAGGGGTAGGTGCTCGAAGTCACATCGCCACCCTACGAGGCGACTACGCGGAGCGTGACAAAGCCCACGCCTATCGCTAACGACGTGAGGCCGTTGTTCTTCTGGTAGAACTAATAACCGATGGACCAGTACCTCCCCATACTGGGACTCCTCGTTCTGGGTGTGTTGTTTGCGTCTGGCTCGTTTGTGGCGTCGGCCTTGTTGGCCCCGCCGAAGCGGCCGACTGACGCCAAATTGGCACCCTATGAATGCGGCATCGTCCCTGAAATCGAGCCGCCGACGCGCTTTCCCGTGCGCTTCTACCTTGTCGCGATGATTTTCGTCATCTTCGACATCGAAGTGGTCTTTATGTACCCGTTTGCGGTGGTCTTCCGCCAGCTCGGTGCCTTTGGCCTCGTCGAAGTGTTGCTCTTCTCCGTGGTCGTCTTTGGCGCCCTCCTCTTCCTCGTGAGCGAAGGAGCCCTTTCGTGGGGCCCCGTAAAGCGCCTCACCCGTGGCGCTCCCTCGCGCTCTAGCGATTCGACGATTGCCCGAATCGGCTCTACCTCAAAGGCGGCCTAGCCATGCCACTCGAAGATCTTCAGCACAACTTTCTGACTGGTCGCGTCGAGGACCTGGTTCGCTGGGCCCGTCGCGCCTCGCTCTGGCCCGCCTCCTTCGGTCTGGCCTGCTGCGCTATTGAGATGATGGCGGCCGGCGCAGCCGACTTTGACCTCGCCCGCTTCGGTATGGAAGTGTTCCGTAACTCGCCCCGCCAGGCCGACCTCATGATCGTGGCCGGCCGCGTGAGCCAAAAGATGGCCCCTGTTCTTCGCCAGGTCTACGACCAGATGATGGAGCCCAAGTGGGTTATCTCGATGGGCGTCTGCGCGTCGTCAGGTGGCATGTTTAACAACTACGCCATCGTCCAGGGCGTTGACCAAATTGTGCCCGTCGACGTGTACGCACCGGGATGCCCACCCAGCCCCGAGACGCTGATGCACGCCATTTTGACGCTGCACGAGCAGATTCGCACCGGTGAAATCATGAAGCGTCGCGAGGCCGGTCTGCCCGGAATTACTGCTTCAAACGCCAGCCCGTGGACGCCTGAAGTTCCGGTCGCCGTTCGCTTGGGAACCCCCAAGTGATCGCGCTGCCCGCTGCTGCACCGGCCGGAGTCGCCACGGCCGAAGGCCTCAACGCCGACCTGGCCTGTTTCCCCACTCGCGAGCAGTACCGCCCGCTCGTTGCTTCCTTCCGGGCCGATGGGTATGAGATGTGCGTCGACCTGTGCGCCGTTGACTACTTGACCCACCCCGGCCGCGAGTTGCCCGAGGGCGTCGCCCCCGAGCGCTTCGAAGTTGTTGTGAACTTGCTCAGTTTGAGCAAGCGCCAGCGCGTTCGTATTCGCGTGCAGGTTCCCGAAAATGACTCGGTCGTCGAGTCCCTCTTTGGCGAGTACCCCGGTACAGAAGCCATGGAGCGCGAGGCCTACGACCTCTTCGGCGTCGTCTTTTCAAATCACCCCGACCTCACGCGCATCTTGATGCCCGAGGACTGGGAAGGACACCCACTGCGCAAGGACTACGGCATAGGTCGCGTCCCCGTGCAGTTCAAGGAAGCGCCAGGCCCACGATGACCGACACCGCGAAGAACATCCGCTCAATTGACCGCGCCGACAAGCTCGTCGCCGAAACGAGCGAAGGACCCCAGGAACTCTCGTTCCGTCGCGACACCGACAGTGACGAACTCGGCCGCGAACTCGGTGCCGTCCTTCGTCTCGATGGTCGCCCGCTCGACCCCAACTCCATCGACTTTGAGAGTCGCGACGATGAGTTGATGATCATCAACATGGGTCCGAGCCACCCCAGTACGCACGGCGTACTACGCCTCATGCTCGAACTCGATGGTGAGTTTGTCCTGCGCACCAAGCCCGTTATTGGCTATCTCCACACCGGCATGGAAAAGCAGGGTGAGGAACTCAGCTACGTCCAGGGCGGCACCAACGTGACTCGCATGGACTACTTGAGCCCAATCAACAACGAGCTCAGCTACTCCATGGCCGTTGAGAAGTTGCTCGGCATCGAAGTTCCCGACCGTGCCGTTTGGATTCGCATGATGATGAGCGAACTCAACCGCGTGTCGAGCCACCTCGTCTGGATGGCCACCAACGGTATGGACCTCGGTTCGACCTCGATGATGATCTACGGTCTGCGCGAACGCGAGCTGGTCCTGGCTTTCTTCGAAAAGACGGCCGGCCTTCGTCTGAACCTCAACTACGTGCGCCCCGGTGGCGTGGCCGCTGATCTGCCCGACGGTTGGCAGGACGACGTGCTCGTTATCTGCGACACCATCGACGCACGCAGCTACGAGTACGACCAGCTGCTCACCGGTCAGCCCATCTTCCGTAATCGCATGGAGGGCGTCGCCCCCATCACGGCCGAAGAGGCGCTCGCCCTTGGACTCACCGGTCCGCTGCTGCGTTCCACCGGTGTGCCGTGGGACCTTCGCCGCGAGATGCCGTACTTGGCCTACGACCAGGTCGACTTCGACGTGATCGTTGGTACCTACGGCGACAACTTCGACCGTTACGCGATTCGTCTGAACGAGATTCGCGAGTCGATCAAGATCATTCGCCAGTGCATCGAGATGATGCCGAGGGGTGACTACCGCACCCAGGACCCGAAGGTCACGCCACCACCGCGTGCGCGTATCGACGAGTCCATGGAAGCATTGATTCACCACTTCAAGCTCTTCACCGAAGGCTTTCACGTGCCAACGGGCGAGGTCTACTCAGCCATTGAGTCGCCTCGCGGTGAGTTGGGTTGCTACATCGTTTCCGATGGTGGCCCCAAGCCCTATCGAATTCACGTGCGCGCACCTTCCTTTGTGAACCTCCAGGCCATCCCGCTCCTCATGCGCGGAGGTTTGGTTTCTGACACCATCACGGTGATCTCAACCGTGGACCCCGTTATGGGAGAAGTGGACCGATGAGTTATCTCCGCCCCGATATCCGTCAACGCGCCGAAGACCTCGTCGCCCTTTACCCGCACAAGCGCTCGGCCATGTTGCCGCTACTGCACTTGGTCCAAGAGCAAGACGGGTACTTGACCGAAGAAGGCATGACCGAAGTTGCTGAGCTCACCGGAACGACTCCGGCCGAAGTCCGCGGCACCGCGACCTTCTACGACATGTTCCACCTGGAGCCCGTCGGCAAGTACGTCGTCGGTATCTGCACCAATATCGCCTGCCTGTTGGCCGGTGGCGAAGAGCTACTCGAGCACGCCACCAAGACCCTTGGGTGCGCCGTTGGCGCAACGTCGGCCGACGGACTCTTCACGCTGGAAGAGACCGAGTGCTTGGCCGACTGCAACATCGCCCCAACCGTGCAGGTGAACCACCGTTACGTTCGCACGACCACCCCTGAAGCACTCGACGCGCTCGTGGCCGAACTTCGTGATGGGCGGCGTGAAGACGAGATCCCACCCCACGGCACCTTGATTCGCGTCCGTCGCAGTGGTGGACTTCGAGCGACGCGCGCCCAAGTGGCCGCCGAGCGCGAAGCCGCGCAGAAGGCCCGTGAAGCACGCGCCGCACAGGAGACCAAGTAATGGCTGAACTCACGGCCCCCAAGATTGTTTCGTCGCGTTCGGAGTTCTCCGACAGTCACACCATGAGTCGCTACCTCGCCACCGACGGTTTCACCGGACTGCGCAAGGCCCTCGCCATGAACCCCGAAGATGTCGCGGCCGAAGTTGACGCCGCGTCGCTGCTCGGACGTGGTGGCGCTGGCTTCCCAGCCGGCCGTAAGTGGTCGATGCTCCGCAAGGCTCCAATCTCGTACCTCGTCGTCAATGGTGACGAGTCCGAGCCGGCCACGTTCAAGGACCACTACCTCGTAGAGCGCGAGCCCCACCAGCTCGTCGAAGGTGTCACCATTGCCGCCTACGCGCTCCAGGCTTCACAGGCCTTTATCTACCTGCGTGGTGAGTTCGCCCTCGGTCTTGAGCGCCTGCAGCAGGCCGTGAATGACGCCTACGAACACGGCGCTCTCGGCGCCAACATCTTCGGCTCGGGCTTCTCGCTCGACATCGTGGTTCACCCCGGTGCCGGTGCCTATATCTGTGGTGAAGAGACATCGCTGATCGAAGCCCTCGAGGGCAAGCGCGGATTCCCGCGTATCAAGCCCCCCTACTTCCCGGCTGCCATTGGTCTGTACGGCCAGCCGACCATCGTGAACAACGTTGAGACCATGTCCAACATGCCGTGGATCGTGAACAACGGTGGCGCCGCCTTTGCGGCCCTCGGTCTCGGTCGATCGACCGGTACGCGTCTGTTTGCGCTCTCGGGTCGCGTGAAGAACCCCGGCGTCTACGAACTCGAGATGGCCAAGAACACGTTCCGCGACATCATTTTTGACCCGGCGCTCGGTGGCGGCATCATCGGTGACAAGAAGATCAAGGCCTTCATCCCCGGTGGCGTCTCGGCTCCGTGGTTCACGCCCGAACAGCTCGACGTACCGCTCGGCCAAGACGAAGTTGCCGAACAGGCCTCGATGCTCGGTTCTGGTTCGATCGTCGTTCTCGACGAAGACAGCTGTGTCGTCCGCGCCGCGTGGCGTATCACCAAGTTCTTCTCGCGCGAATCCTGCGGTCAGTGCACCCCGTGTCGTGAAGGTTCGGGTTGGCTCGAGCGCATCATGTACCGCCTCGAACACGGTGGTGGTCGTCGCGAAGACCTCGACCTCTTGCTCGACCTCTGTGACAACATCGCCCCGGGTCTGAGCTGGCCGCCGCAGCAGACGACCATCTGCGTGCTCGGTCCGTCGATCCCGTCGTCAATCCACTCTGCCCTGACCAACTTCCGTGAGGACTTCATCGCTCACGTCGACCACAACGGATGCCCTCATGACTGACGCACTCGAAACTCGCACCACGGTTTCCATCACCGTTAACGGACGTTCGATTGACGTTCCGAAGGGTGAGATGTTGATCGCCGCCGCCGAGCGCGTCGGAACCTACATCCCACGCTTTTGCTATCACCCCCGCATGGAGCCCGTCGGTGTCTGCCGTATGTGCCTCGTCGAAGTCGACGGCCCTCGTGGCGCCACGCTGCAGCCGGCCTGCTACATCCAGGTCAACGACGGCATGGTCGTTAACACCGAGAGCGAGAAGGTCAAGAAGGCCCAAGACGGCGTTTTGGAGTTCCTCCTCGCGAACCACCCGCTCGACTGTCCCGTCTGTGACAAGGGTGGCGAGTGCCCCCTCCAAGACCAGGCCCTCGCCCACGGTTCTGGCGAGACCCGCTTTATTGAAGAGAAGCGTCACTTCCAAAAGCCCATCGCCATCGGCGAGCTCGTTTTGCTCGACCGCGAGCGTTGCATTCAGTGCAGCCGCTGCACCCGCTTCGCCTCCGAAGTGGCCGGTGACGCCCAGATTGACTTCGCCGGCCGCGGTGACAACATCGAAGTTTCACCGTTCCCGACGGAACCCTTCGATTCAGTTTTCTCAGGCAACACGGTGCAGATCTGTCCCGTCGGCGCCTTGACTGCCAAGCCCTACCGCTTCGCGGCTCGGCCCTGGGACCTCGACCAAGTCGAGTCCACCTGCACCACGTGTGCCGTGGGTTGCCGGGTGGCCGTGCAGTCATCGGGTAACCGAGTGACTCGCGTGCTCGGTGTTGACAGCGACGCCGTGAACCACGGCTGGCTCTGTGACAAGGGTCGTTTCGTCGTTGACTCCATCGTCGGCGAAGAAGACGCCTCGCTCCTAAGCCCGGCGCACCGTTTGACAGCACCGCTCGTTCGTCGCAACGGCCAACTCGAAGAGGCCACGTGGGGTGAAGCCCTGAAGGCCGCCGCAACCATCATCTCGTCGGCCTCGTCGCCAGCCGCCGTCGGCGCCATCGGTGGTGCCGCGTTGACCAATGAAGGTGCCTTCGCGTGGGAGCGGTTCTTGCGCGGCGTTGTCGGCACTGACTCCATCGACGCCCAGTACGGCGACGGACTCGACGCCGTCCTCGTCGAGGCGCTACCTCGCGCCACCATTAACGAAGCGGCCGAAGCATGCACCGTCGTTCTCTTGACCGGTGACCTTCGCGAAGAACTTCCCGTTCTCTTCTTGCGTCTCCGTGAAGGTGCGCGCAAGGGCAGCACCAACCTCATTGAGATCTCGGCGGCCGGCTCGGCGCTCTCGGGTCTCAGCCGCGTGAAGCTTCCGGTTCGCCCCGGTGAGGCTCACCTCGTGGCCCAGGCCATTGCGACCGACGACGCTCCGCTGTCGGCGCTCGCGTCTCACCCGCACGGCGGACTCTTCACGTCCTCGGACCTCGTCGAAGCCCGTCGCCTGCTCGGCGAGGACGGCGCCGGTGTCGTCTTTGTCGTGGGCCGTCCGAATGCGGCCGAGTCGGCTGAGGCCATCGAAGCGGCCATCGTGCAGTTTGCGAACCGCTTCCCGAAGGCCAAGTTCCTACCGACGCTTCGTCGCGGCAACGTCATGGGTGCGCTCGATATGGGGCTCACCCCCAACATGGCTCCCGGACAGACCCTTGCCCGCACCAACGGTCGCGACACGGTCGCGCAGCTGCAGGCTGCCGCCAAGGGCGAGCAGACGGTCATCATCGAACTCGGTGGCGACATCATCAGCAACGTGATCGACACACCGCTGGCCACGGCTGCACTGTCGGCCGCCTCGCTCATCGCCATCACCGGACACGGTGGCCCTTCGTTGGCTCACGCTGACGTGGTCTTGCCGACCACGGTGATGCACGAGCGCTACGGCACGGTTACCAACATCGAAGGTCGCGTCAGCACGCTCGCGCCAAAGGTGACTCCACCCGGTTCGACCTGGCCTGACGTCGCCATCGCCGCCGAGTTGGCCGAAGAGTTTGGTCAAAACCTCGGACTCTCGAATCCCGAAGAGACAGCCGCCACCATCGAGGCCACCACGGGCTACCCGTGCGCCACGGCACTGCGTAGCGCCGGAGACGGCGTCGTCGTTGGTCGTGAGTTCACTGCCAGTGCGCCCAAGCCGCTCGACCCCATGGCCTTCCCCGGTGTTCGTTCGGCCGACCTCGTAGGACTGGCTCCTCGAGCCGGTGCCGTCGTTTCGCCAACTAGTGGTGATGCTCGCGTCGGTGCTCGCCCGACCATGAGTGACGTCTCCGTGACGCTCTCGCCCGTGATTCCGTTGCCGGACGCGTACTCGCTGCGACTGGTTGTAACGCGCACGATTTACGACGACGGTGCCGCGGTTCAGGGCGCCGAAGCCCTGCGTGTGCTGAGCCCGTCGACGGTCTTGCGCGTCAATGCCCACGACCTCACCCGCATCGGTGCCGACAGCGGAGCGCAGGTTCGCCTGACCTCGGCTCGTGGTTCGGAGTTGGTCTCGGTGGTGGTGGACAATGCCATTCCTCGCGGCTGCGTCGCACTGCAAGCCGGCACCTCGGTGAGGCCTGACGCGACCGACTCGGCCAACCTCGTTTCGTGGATTGTTGACTCCGCGCAGGTCGTCAACGAAGTTCGGATGGAATCACTATGAGCCACCTTCTGATCGCCGCCGGCGACCCGCTCTACTTCATGGGCGTCAACCTCGCCGTGGTCATCATTGCGCTCGCCAAGGTCCTGGTGGCCTTTGGTGCACTGATGGGCTGTGTCACATTGATGATCTGGTTTGAGCGCAAGGTCATCTCCGACATGCAGAGCCGCATCGGACCAAACCGCTGGGGACCGTTCGGTCTACTCCAGACGTTGGCCGACGGCATCAAGCTCTTCTTCAAGGAAGACCTGGTTCCCGCGAACGCCGACCGTTTCACCTTCAAGTTGGCTCCCTATTTGGCATTGGTTCCGGCACTGATTACGTTCTCGATCGTGCCGATTGGTGGCTCGGTGACTATTGCTCACCACACCTTCTTGCTCCAGGTCGCCGACCCGCCGATCGGCATCTTGCTGCTGCTCGCCATGTCGGGTCTTTCGGTCTACGGCGTAATCTTGGCCGGTTGGTCGTCGGGTTCGAAGTACCCACTCATCTCCTCGGTTCGCGCCAGCGCCCAGATGATCTCCTACGAAGCGGCCCTCGGCATGACGGTCGTCACGATTGTTCTGGCCACCGGATCGCTCTCCACTCACGACATCGTCACGAGCCAGGCTCACGGTGTTTGGCACTGGAACCTCATTCGACTCGGTGTCGTGCCGTTTGTTCTCTTCCTGATCTCCATTACGGCCGAACTCAATCGTCCTCCCTTTGACGTCGTTGAGGCCGAGAGTGAGTTGGTCGGTGGATTCCACACCGAGTACTCCTCGATTCGTTTCGCCCTGTTCTTCCTCGCGGAGTTCATGAACACCATCACGATGTCGGCCGTCATGGTCACCCTCTTCTTCGGCGGTCCGGCCGGTTGGGCGCCCAACATCCCTCACATCAAGTGGGTCTTTCCGATCATTTGGTTCCTCGGCAAGACGACGCTCTTCTGCTTTGCCTACGTGTGGTTCCGCGCTGCCTTGCCGCGATTCCGTTACGACCAGTTGATGGACCTCGGTTGGAAGCGTCTTATTCCGCTGAGCCTCGCCTGGATGCTCCTGGTCGCCGGCTTTATTGTTTCGCCGGCTTGGGGCTTTGGTCTCGCGGCCGTGGGCCTCTTCGGCTCGGTGCTCTTGACGCGGGCCTTTGCCATCGGTGAAAACCGTGAGGCTGGACCCGATGCCGTGCTGCGCACCATTGGTGAGCGCCCGCTTCCTCCGTACATCCTGCGCCAACTGACTGATGGAGATGATCGCTAATGGCGAATCCACTGAACTTCTTTGGCGGCTTCAAGCTGACGCTGCAGCACATCGGACGCCCCGCGGTGACCTCGAGTTACCCGAAGGAAAAGCGTCCCAAGCAGCCCCGTCAGCACGGTCGTCACGTGTTGAACCGTTACGAAGACGGTATGGAAAAGTGCATCGGTTGCGAACTGTGCGCCGGTGTCTGCCCAGCCGACTGCATCTACGTTCGTGGTCTCGACAACCCGATGGACCACCCCGTGAGTCCCGGTGAACGCTACGGCTACATCTACGAAATCAACTACTTGCGTTGCATCCACTGCGACTTGTGCGTGGAGGCCTGCCCGACCGAAGCAATTACCGAATCAAAGATGTTCGAGTTCTCCTTCACCAATCGCGCCGACGCGATCTACACCAAGGCCGAGTTGGTCGTTGACGACCTCGGAGAGCCCAAGCGCTTGCCCTGGGAAGACTGGCGCGCCGGCGAGTCAGCGATGACTGGTGGCTGGATGCGCGCGACGGCTCCGGCCGGTAACGCCGAGTACGAAGGAATCGCTCAGTGGTCCGGCGACCTCGGTGTCGGCGTCCGTGCCGCCGAGGCTGGACAGAGCGAACACCGTGACGACGACGCCACCGGTTCCAAGCAACTCCGCAACGCCTTCAGCGCTCACCTCGAGCCCGAAGACATTCCTCTCGACCAGCTCGGTTTGGCGGGACTGCAAAAGAAGCTGGCCGCTTCTAAGTTGGGCCAGATTTTGCGAAAGGTGCGTTCATGATTGCCGCTACCTACGCCATCCCCGACCTGATTGTCTTCTTCGCCGCCGCGGCGATGGCCATCATCGGAGCCCTCGGCGTTATCTCGTTTCGTAACCCGGTGCACTCGGCACTCAGTCTGATCTTGACGCTGCTCGGTGTGGCCATTGGTTTCCTCGAACAGCAGGCCCACTTCCTCGCCGCCGTTCAGGTCATCGTTTACTGCGGCGCCATTGTGGTGCTCTTCCTCTTCGTCATCATGTTCCTCGGTGTCGACAACAAGGAAGACGTCTCCGTTGAACCGCTCATTGCCCAGCGCCCCCTGGCCTATGCCTCAGTCGCCGTCACGGTGATGGGCATCTTGGCCATGCTGAGCCGCGGTGGTTGGTACACCGGCGCCCAGGTAGCGACCGGTGCCTCGCCCGGTGGCAATGCCAACGTGCAGGCCGTCGGTACCGCAGTGTTTACGACCTACCTCTTTGCCTTCGAAGCTACGGCGGCGCTCTTGATCATCGCCGTTGTTGGCGCCGTGCTGCTCGCTCGTCGCGACCGTACCGGCGAAGAGCCCCTGGAAGGAGCGCAGGCGTGACGATTCCTGTTTCTTGGTTTCTGATTTTGGCGGCCATCCTCTTTGGCATCGGCATGTTCGGTCTCTTGACCCGCCGCAGCGCTCTCATCATGTTTATGTGCGTCGAGCTGATGCTTAACGCCGTGAACCTCACCTTCGTGAGTTTTTCTCGTGCCCTGCACGACATTGGGGGACAGGCTTCGGTCTTTTTCATCCTGGTCGTCGCGGCGGCCGAAGTAACGGTCGGTCTCGCCATTGTGGTGTCGATCTTCCGCCGCCGTCAGTCCACCACCGTGGACGAACTCTCCGAGATGCGAGGCTGAGATGAACTCCCTAGCGGCACTCATTCCACTCTTCCCGCTGGTCGGCTTCTTGACCGTGCTGATCATGCCGAAGGCCCGCCGCGAGTCGACGCCCGGTTGGATCGCCACGTCGGCCGTCCTGGCGTCGTTTGTCACGACGGTCGTCTGCTTCTTCTGGCTCCTCGGTCAGTCGAATCGCGAGGTCTCTATCCACCTCTTCTCGTGGCTGTCCACCGGCAGTCTGAACGTCGAGGCCGGCTTCTTGCTCGACCCTCTTTCTGTCACGATGTGCCTCTTTGTTTCGGGTATTTCGACCTTGATTCACCTCTACTCAATTGGCTACATGCACGGGGAGAAGGACTTTAAGAAGTTCTTCTTATATCTGAACCTCTTCGTCTTCTCGATGCTGGTGCTCGTACTCGGTAACAACCTGCTCGTGACCTTCGTGGGCTGGGAAGGCGTCGGTGTCTGCTCGTACTGGCTCGTGAGCTACTACTTCACCAAGGGCGCCGCCGCATCGGCCGGTAAGAAGGCCTTCATCTATAACCGCGTAGGTGACGTTGGTCTGCTGCTTGCGATGTTCATGCTCTTCAATCACTTTGGTTCGCTGAACTACGTGACGATCATTGGTCTCGGCACCGCCGTGCCGCTGTCGAGCGTGGCTGCGCTACTGATTGTGCTGGCTCTGTTGCTCGCCGCCACTGGTAAGTCGGCACAGATTCCGCTCTTTAACTGGCTGCCCGACGCCATGGAAGGCCCGACGCCAGTTTCGGCGTTGATTCACGCCGCCACCATGGTGACGGCCGGTGTCTACCTGCTCGTTCGCATGTCGCCGGTCTTGTCGTGGAGTACGTCGGGGCGCTGGACCATCGCCGTTGTCGGTGGACTGACGGCTTTCGTGGCGGCCACGGTCGCGACGTCGCAAAAGGACATCAAGAAGGTCCTGGCCTTTTCGACCGTCTCTCAGATTGGCTACATGGTCATGGCCGTGGGCGCCGGGGCCTACTCGGCCGCCATCTTCTTGATGGTGAGCCACGCCTTCTTCAAGGCCCTCCTCTTCCTCGGTTCCGGTTCGGTCATTCACGCCCTCAACGGTGAACAGGACCTGCGCAAGATGGGTGGACTGCGCAAGTACTTGCCGCTCACCTTCCCGACGTTCTTGATTGGCTGGCTGGCTATTGCCGGTCTGCCGCCGTTCGCCGGCTTCTGGGCCAAGGGTGACGTCTTGTCGAACATCTACGAGTTCAGCAAGCCCCTCTACGCCCTGGGTCTCTTGACGGCCGTGATGACGGCCTATTACATGAGCCGTCTCTTCGTTCTCACCTTCCGCGGTGAAGAGCGCTTCCGCGAGGTCACGCACGGCCACGACCCCCACGAGAGTCCGTGGGTCATGACGGTGCCACTCGTCATCCTCTCGGTCCTGAGCGCCCTCGGTGGTCTGTTGGACCTGCCCTGGGCCCACAAGATCTCGCTCGCCGGATTCTTGGACCCGGTCGTTGACTCATCGGTTGCCCCGATGCTTGGTTCGCACACGGCCGAGTTCGTACTCGCCGGCGCCGATGCCGTCGCCGGTGTGGTTGGTCTCGTGCTGGCCTTCTTCCTCTGGCGCAGCACGACACCATGGCCCCGCTACGAGTCGAGCTTCCTCGAAAAGGTCTGGCGCTGGGACGACTTCTACGACTTCACCATTGGTCGTCCGCTCCAGCGCGTGGCCGCCTTTGGCAGCACGGTCGTGGAGCCCAAGGTGCTGGACGGTGCCGTCATGGGCTCGGCCGGCTCAGTGCGTCGGAGTGCTGAAGGTGTCCGCAAGCTTCAGACGGGCTTTGTCCGCCACTACGCACTCACCGTTGTCTTTGGCATGGCGCTCGTCGTGCTCTTCTTGGTTGCGAGGTCTTGGTAATCATGCATTCATCTCTCCTGATCTCCCTCTTGCTCGCACTGCCGCTGGTGGCCGCCCTGGCCATCGTGGCCTTGCGGGTCTCCAGCAGTACCGCTCGCGTCATCGGTATTTCGACGGCCGCCCTCGAGCTCGTGGTGTCAACCATCGTGGCCTTTGGTTACCGCACTTCCCACGTCGTTGGATCGCACAGCACCGTTTTTGACTTCACCTACCGCAAGATCTTGGCGCCATCACTCGGTATTGCTTATGACCTCGGTATTGACGGTATTTCGCTGTTCCTCGTTGTTCTGACGGCCCTGGTCGTTCTCCTGGCCCTCGTCGGGGCCAACGAGTCACACCGAACTCCGGCCTTCGTGGCGTGGCTCATGGTGCTCACGACGGCCACCATCGGTGCCTTTGCGACCCGTGACATGCTGCAGTTCTTCCTTTTCTTCGAACTGACGTTGATCCCCAGCTACTTCCTCATTGCTGGCTGGGGCGGTGCACAGCGCTCAGCGGCCGCACTCAAGTTCTTCGTCTACACCCTCTTTGGTTCGGGCTTCTTGCTAGTCGGCATGATCTACATCGCCATTCGCCACCAACAGACACTCGGTGGCGAGCTGACCTTTGCCATGTCGGCGCTCAAGGCCACACCGCTCTCATCGAGCGTGGCCACCTGGCTGCTCATCGGTTTCTTGATTGCTTTCGGTATCAAGAGCCCAATCTTCCCGTTGCACACCTGGTCACCTTCGGCCTACGCCGAAGCGCCGATCGCCGGGTCGATGGTGCTCTCGGCTCTGTTGGCCAAACTCGGTACGTACGGTCTGCTCCGATTCGCCGTCGGTCTGTTGCCTCAGGGTCTCGTTAACGTTCGCCCCGTCGTGCTGACCCTCGCGGTCATCGGCATTCTCTACGGCTCGGGTCTCGCCGCCGTAAGTAAGGACCTCAAGCGGCTGGTGGCCTACTCGTCACTGGCCCAGGTCGGCTTCATCGTGCTCGGTATCTTCTCCGGTTCGCAGATCGCGACCGGCGGCGCCGTCTTGTTGATGTTCAACCACGGTGTCATCACCGCCGGACTCTTCCTGTTGATTGGTGGCATCGAGCGCCGTCGCGGTACGTCGCAGATCAGCGCACTCTCGGGTCTCCAGGGACCCGCCCCGGTCCTCGCCGCGCTCTTCACTGTGGTCATGCTGGCCTCAATCGGTCTGCCGGGTCTCTCGGGCTTCGTCTCGGAACTCTTGGTCCTGCTCGGTTCCTTCCAGACCCACCCCTGGTGGGCAGCTGTCGCCACGACCGGCGTCATCTTCGCCGCGCTCTATCTGCTCTGGGCCTACCAGCGCGTCTTTCACGGTGAGGCCACCGGTGAGAACGCCGACGTCGTTGACGCCACGCGCAATGAGCGTCTCGTGCTGGCACCGATTGTGCTGCTCGTCTTTGTGCTCGGTATCTACCCGGCTCCCTTCTTGAACAAGATCACGCCATCGGCGCACGCCGTGGTGGCTCATTCGACCCCGCAGGGAGTGAACCGATGAACGCGGCCGTAACGCAGCTCGCCATGCCTTCAGTGCACTACGTGGCCATTGCGCCAATTTTGATCTTGCTCGGTGGCGCCCTCGTCTTGATGTTCGTCACGGCGCTCACGCGAGCCCGCGTCGCCACCGCAACGGCGACCATCATCACGGCCATCACCTCGTTGTCGGCGCTGGTCGTCTCCTTCTTCCAGTGGCACGACATCTCGATGAACGGTTCGACCACGACGCTGGCTCACGCCATCGCTCTTGACGGCTTTGGCGTCGTAGCCAGCTCGGCCATTGCCCTCGGACTCTTCTTGACCTCGTTTGTGGCCCACGACTGGACCAAGCGGGCCCGCGTCGTCGGTGCCGAGTTCCACATCTTGGCGATGGCTTCGGCCTCGGGCGCCATGATGATGGCCCAGGCCAACGACCTCATCGTCCTCTTCTTGGGTCTCGAGATTCTCTCGATTGGTCTGTACGTCCTTGTCGCCTTTGACCGTCACCGGGCCAGTTCGGCCGAAGCGGCCCTCAAGTACTTCTTGCTCGGTGGCTTCGCGTCGGCCATCTTCATCTACGGCGCAGCCCTGACCTACGGCGGTACCGGTTCGACCACGCTTACCTCGATCGCCTACTTCTTGGCCCACAACTTCATCATGCAGCCCGGCGTGCTCGTCGCGGGTCTCGGACTCATGGTCATCGGCTTCGCCTTCAAGGTCGCGGCCGTTCCCTTCCACGTCTGGTCACCCGACGTCTACGAGGGCGCCCCGACACCGGTCACCGGTTTCATGGCCTCCGTCGTGAAGGTCGGTGCCTTCGCCGCGGTGATGCGCGTCATTTTCGGGGCAATGCTCACCCAGGCCGATTCGTGGCGTCCGCTCGTCTGGGGCATGATCGTGCTCTCGACGCTGCTCGGAGCGAGCGTGGCCCTGGTGCAGCGCAACATCAAGCGCCTGCTGGCCTACTCGTCGATCTCGCACGCCGGTTTCATGCTGCTCGGTCTCTGGTCGGCTTCGCCGGCCGGTGTGGCGGGCACGCTCTACTACGTGGTGACGTACCTCCCCGTTGTCGTGGCCACCTTTGCGGTCATTACCTTGGTCGGTGGGGCCGATGAGTCGAACCACGACATTGAGCACTACCGCGGCCTGGCTCGTCGTCAGCCGCTCCTCGGTGCGGCCTTGGCCGTCCTGCTCTTGTCGCAGGCCGGTGCCCCCTTCACCACTGGTTTCTTCGCCAAGTTCTCAGTTATCACTGCCGCGGTGGCCGCCGGCGGTGCCTGGCTGGCCGTGATTGTCATGGTGGCCGCGGCCATCGGTGGTTTCTTCTACGTGCGCCTCGTACTCTCGCTCTACGCCGAGGACTCCCTCGACCGTGTGCGCGTTGAGGTGCCCCGCCTGACGGGTCTCGTCATCGCCTTCGGTGCCGTGACGGCCATTGTGTTCGGCGTCTGGCCTGGCCCGATCGCCAACCTGGCCCACCACGCCACGCTGCTGCTGCCGTGACCAGCCGCGTCGCGATAGCGACGTGCCAAGACCTTTACGTCGACGAAGACACGCCACTGCTGCTGGAGGCACTGAGTGTCGCGGGGGTGGAGGCCGATCTGCTGGCTTGGGACGACCCCGAGGCCCACTGGGATCGTTACGACCTCACGGTGGTTCGCTCGACCTGGGACTACTCGGCCCGACGGGACGAGTTCTTGGCCTGGACCCGGTCGGTGCCGAACCTGGCCAATCCGGCCTCAGTGATGGCATGGAATACCGACAAGCACTACCTCCGCGAGCTGGCGCAGCGCGACGTGCGGATCATTCCCACCACCTTTGCCGACGTCGGCATTGAGCCCATCTTTCCGACGGGGGACTTCGTCGTGAAGCCGGCCGTCGGGGCAGGCTCCATTGACGCCGAGCGATATGGTTCGCACGACCATGCCGCGGCCGCCGAACACGTCCGTCGCCTGCACCGCGAGGACCGGGACGTCATCGTCCAGCCCTACGTCGCCTCCATCGACGACGAGGGTGAGCTAGCCCTTGTCTTCATTGATGGAGAGTTCACCCACGCCCTGCGCAAGGGCGCGATGCTCAATACCCACGAGCACGACCGGAGCCAGCTCTTCCGGGCCGAGCAGATGCGTCTCATCGACGTCAGCGACGAGCTCGTAACGCTGGCGCACGCCGTGATTGCGGCCGCGACTGACGAACCCCTCCTCTACACCCGGGTTGACCTATGCCGCCTCGACAGCGGCGAGCATGCCCTCATGGAGCTCGAGATGGTGGAGCCTTCGCTCTTCTTGACGCACTGGCCCAGCGCGGCGACCACGCTGGCTCGAGCTATTGCTCGTCGGACGGCGTAGGGTCGAGCGAGATATTGGCCTTGGCCAAGACGTCGTCGGGAATGACGGTGCTGGGTCGATTCGCCGGATCGTTGGCCAGCAGTCGACCAATCAAGGGAATCTCAGTCAAGCTTTCGGCGCGCAGCACGGCCGCGACGACTGGCACCAGTGACTCAAAGGCCGGGTAGACGAGGTAGCGGGGCAGCCAGTCCGGCTGATACTTGGCGTTAAAGGTCCAGAGCGACTCAATTGGCAAAATCCCCGAGAGGCGCTTGAGGGCCCAGCGCTCCACCTTGGTGAAGGTGCCGTCACCCTTTTCGCCGTCGAGCACGCTGCGAAAGGCTGCGAAGTTGAGACTGAGACCCTGACCCCCACGTCCTCGGAGATACTCAATCGTTGAACAGAGCGCGTAGTCAATGAGTCCATTGGGGTGCTCACCCGGGTCTCGACGCATGAGGTCCAGCGAGTAGCCGTTGATGGCGGGGGAGGGGACGAACTGGCAGACCGCCACCGGGACGCCGTCGGGGCTGTTGACGATCGTCAGAATCAGACCCTTGTCCCGAGGGTTAAAGAGTCGGCCCAGCATCATTGAAAAGCCGCGCTCGCCTTCGCCGCGGCGCAACTTGGCGATGAGGTCCATGATGCCGCGAACGCGAGCCGGGTCGATCGTCGAGGGGTCGACGAACTCCACGGTGTAGCCGTTGCGAGCCAGACGGGTGCAGGCCTGACGCAGTCCCTTCATCTTGCCGCCCTCGAGGGAGAAGGTCTGGCAGTTCACGACGCCCTCGTCACCGATGTAGATGTGATGCAGGCCAGCGCCCTGGTAGATCGGCAACCACTGTTGGCCGGCTCCGATGACCGCGAGGGTCCAACCACGCTCGTCGGCGAAGCGGCGAAAGGCCGCGAAGACCTCAATGCGGTCACCCTCGGGACCGATGGGGTCCGGCGAGATCAGCGAGACACCGCCGTAGACGGCGTAGGCCACGACCGAGTCGCGGTAGAAGAAGAACTGCTTGTCATCACGCAGCGCGAAGAAGTCGAGCGTGCCTCGACCGTGGCGACGGACGATGTCACGGGCTCGCAGTTCGGCCAAACGACGATCAGCCGAACTGCCGTGCGACGAAAGTCGGCGGTCCACCACCGGTCGGGTCAAGAGGTAGAGACCACCGATGAGCACGATGATGCCGAGCGAAAAGAGAGTGGGGGAGAGAAAGTCGCCGGCCCGGTCGGGGAGGGCCAGTCGCTCAACGCCAATCAGTCGCTCGACGCACGCTTGGATGACGCTGATCCAGCGATGACCAAAGGGGATCTGCGAGGTGACGATGACGACGATCGAGGCGACCGCGACAGCACTAACCAGGATGCCAGCCAGTTTCGGCAGGGCCGAAGAGAATGAGCCCCGATCGGTGGCCGCTCGAAAGCTCGGCCGTTCGGTGACGAGGAGCGCCAGCACCGCGATGTTGAGGACCGTGCCAAAGAGGTTGCCGCCGTGCAGGGTGTGTGTGATGGTCGTGGCGGCAAAGAGCAGCGTGGCCACTACCCAGGAACGGCGCTGGCCTCGTCGCAATCCTCGAGCCATCATGATCATGCCGGCGCCGGCTAGAGCGGTGGCCGCCGCGGCCGACTGAGCCACGCCGAGCGGGAGGATGTGGAGCAGCGTGCCGAGCCGGCCTCGAGCCGGTGGCACGATGGCGGTGGCCACGTTGGCCAAACCAGACGCCAAGACGACACCACTAACCATGCGGCGGATGCGCTGTTCGCGACGGAAAATGAGCTGGCGAAGCGGCGTCTGGGGCCAGGCCTCGCCTTCGGGCCACGCGCTGAGCAGGGTGGGGGTCTGCGGCGGTGCCGGCAGCAGGGCTCGACCCGCAACCCAGCGTTCTAGGCGTGTGGCCGTCGCTTCACGGACACCGCTGGCAACGAGGCGAACGCGAACATCACTACCGGCTTCGACGACGACGTAGGTGAATCGAGACACTGGTTGAAAGACTGGCGGCAGTGCGAAGCGACCACGTCGCTCAACGAGCACTCGCCCCGATGGGCCGGGTGCCGCACAGACGCCATTTTCGAGAAAGGCGACGGTTGGTCGCGTACACCCACCGACGATGAGGCCGAGCCGGCCCTGGCTGATCGCGGTGCGGGCGTAACTCACGGCGTCGGTCTCGTTCACCATCACCATGCTGAGTGGTTCGCGAGCTTCACTATCAATGGCTGAACGCCGAAAGAAACGACGACGAGCCAACGTGCTCGCCACAAAGACCAAGACGGCCTCAAAGAGTGCGACGGCAAAAAAACTGGCTGAAGCCCAGGCCCACGACGTGAAGTGAGGAGTCTTTCCGAAGAAGCTCGATCCTCGTGGGCTCACCAAGTCGCTGATGCCCAGCGCCACTGAGGTGGAGATAAGCAGACCAAAGACGGCGATGGGCAGCCAGACCCAGGGGCCGAACCGACGGTAGAGGAGTCTGGATTGGGTAAAGCGGGTAATGCTCTCGGCGTCGTCGAGACGGCGGGCGTCGGCCCGTTCCCGTTCCGCGACCGGTTCGACATCACGCTCGCTACGACCGGCCTCGACATCCAGAAAGCGCACACCGCGCCAGGTCTCCAAGCGCAGCTGGAGCGACGAGGCCGTTGAAAAGCCCCACTCACTCAGGTAGGCCTGGGCGTCCGCGGCGTCGGTGAGTGCGGCGTCGGCCACGCCGGGCAGGAAGGTGACGGTAGCGCCCTGGCGTGTGGCGACCTGCGTAAGCGCATCATGCAGGGGGGCGAGTCGCTGAAACGTGGCCGCAATGAACCGACGGGGATCGCTGGTGGGGGCAAAATCAAAGGTGCCTCCGGCAAAGACGATGTGGGCCACTTCGTCAATTTCGTTGAGTCGGGCCACCAACGAGCGCAACGCCGGCGCCTGAAGGTCGCTGTCGGGCGAAAGGCCGAGGTCGCTAAAGACGTAAACCCGCTGGCCTCGAGGAATCGACAACAGTGTCGGGGGCACGGTACTCACGGCTCCTAGTCTCGCAGAGAGGCCGAGCGAGTGAGAAGTGAGAGAATTTCCCCATGACGATGCGTGAAGGCAGCCCCGAAAACTGGCATTGGCGGGCCGCGGAAATCTCCCCGGGACCGGCGGTCATCTTTGACATTGACGGGGTGCTGGCCGACGCGGCCGGACGCCAGCACTACCTCGACTTTGGTGACTGGCGCAGTTTCTTTGACGCCTGCGGCGACGACCCGGTCATCGAAGAGATTGAACGACTCCTCGAGCTCCTTGATCAGAGCCTCACCATCATCTTGTTGACGGGCCGACCTCGCCGAGTGGCACCTCATACGCTCGCGTGGTTGGAGCGGTACGGACTGCGGTGGGACGTGCTCATTATGCGTGAGTACGGGGACTACTCGGGCGTTGATTACTTCAAGCGCAGTGTCGTTCATGAGCTCCGCGAGACGGGCTTTGAACTGCGCCTAGCGCTCGATGACGATCCGAAGAATCACGCGATGTACGTTCGCGAAGGCGTGCCCTGCATCTACATCCACTCCGGGTACTACCTGTAGCCCAGAAGCGTGAGGGCCTCGCGGCCGGCCTGTCGGCCCGACCCGACACTGGCCGGAACCCCGACGCCGTCATAGGCCAAGCCGGCCAAGAGGACTCGGTGCGCTCGGGCGGCCGAGCGGGCCGCGTCAATCATCTCGCGGTGACCGACGTAGTACTGCGGCAACGCCTCGGGCCAGCGCTGCACGATACTTTCGCGCACCGGCCAGGCCCCGAAGAGCTGCACCATTTCGGCCGTGACTCGACTCGTCACGTCAGAGTCGCTCATGGCCTGGGCCCGGCGGTCGTCGATGCGACCGGTGTGGACGCGAACGAGGACGTCGTCATCGTGGGCGAGGTGGGGCCACTTGCGATCGAGCAAGGTGACGGCCGTCGTGATCATCGAGTCGTCGCCGGCACGAAACGGTGTCTGGAGCGGAACGAGGACGCCGGTTCCCGTGTCGGGCAACGTCACGGTCGATCGACGTACGGCGAAGGTGACCATGGTGCTGCTGGCGCTCTCCATGAACTCCAACTCACGAAGTTCCGGTGAGAGTTGACCTAAGAGGCTTCCGGCGACCTGGGGTGGAGCGGCCACGATAACGACATCGGCCGGGGTGAGCGACGTGGCGGTCTCGACGGCCCAGACCCGTGGTTCGCGGGGTGTTGCGCGCAGCGAGGTGACGGGCTCACCGAGGTGAAAGACCACGCCGCGCTCGAGGAGACGCTCACGGAGTTGAGTCGGTAGGGAGCCGACACCGTGGCGCAGTGAGTAAAAGAGTGGCGCCGGAGTACTGGGCGGCGTACTGGGTTGGGGTGGTCGAATGGCCCGCATGAGCGAACCACCGCGCTCGGCCGCCCGGAGGAGTGCCGGGAAGACTTCGGCCGCACTAAGGGTGTCCACGCGGCCGGCCTGAATGCCCCCAATCATTGGCTCGATGAGTTCATCCACCAGGGCGTTCCCGAACTTGACTCGCAGAATGTCCCCAATGGACATGTCGCCACTGACGCGAAGTCGCTTGGGAAGGGTGAGATCGCGGAGAGCGCCGAGCTTGGCACGACGAGAGAGGTGGGGGACGCTGCGCACTTGGGCCCAGCGAGTCGGCACGCCCAAGACCAGTCCCGTCGGAATCTTGTCGAGTGAACCGTCGAGATAGATCCAGGCGCCACTCGCGCCGATTGGCACGAGTTGATCGCCGAGCCCAAGCTCGTTGACAAAGGCCACGACTTCGCTACGGGTCGCGAGAAAGCCATCGGCTCCAAGGTCTATGGTTCGGCCGGCGAACTCCGTGGTGCGCAGTGCGCCGCCGTGGGTCGGGTCGGTGTCAAGGACTTGGACGTAGACATCGTTGGGTCCATCAATGCCACCGGAGGCCTCCCAGGCTGCGGCCAGCCCGGCAATGCCACCTCCGACAATGACGACGGACCGACGACTCACTGGTTCGCGAGCACCACGTCGGCCAAGAGGGAGATGAAGTCCTCAGCCGCGTTCAGTGACGCCGTACGCACGAGGTTGAGGCCAACTTCGTGGGCCACACCTTGAGCTTCGATGTCGATGTCAAACAAGACTTCGAGGTGGTCTGAGACAAAGCCAATGGGGCACGAAACAATGTCGGTGAAGCCAGTGGCGGCTTTAGTGCGCAAGACGTCAAGGATGTCCGGTCCGAGCCACGGGTCCGGGGTCCGACCGGCCGACTGCCAGGCCAGGTCAAAGCTCGGCACGGCGGCCGCTTCGGCCACCGCAACGGCCGAAGCCCGCAGTTGCTCGGGGTAGGTATCGCCGACCAGCAAAATCTTCTCCGGTAGCGAGTGGGCGCTGAAGAGGACCTCGGTCGTGGCGTGGCGCTCGGTGGGAATCGTGGCCAGCGCCGCGTTGACGCGCTGGGCGGTGATGTCGACAAAACCGGGGAAGTCCCACCACGCACCAATGGCCGTGAACGCAATATCGCCGAGTGACGCGCGGGCTCGGTCCATGTACTGATCGGTGGACATTGTTGAGGCGTGAGGTGCCAGCACGATGCCGATCACTTTCGTAAAACCATCAGCGACAAACGTGGCCGCGGTCTCTTCGATCATCGGTGCCTCGTACTTCGAACCGAAGCGAACATCAAAGAGTCCTGGGGCGCGGGACTCGAGCGTGGCACGAATGCCCTCGACCTGAGCATCGGTGCGCTCGCGAAGTGGGCTGATGCCACCAATGGCGTCGTAACGGCGGGTCAGGTCGGCCAGCTGCTCGGCGGTCGGCGGCCGACCGTGACGGATCCGGGTGTAGTAGGGCTCAATGGCTTCCGTCGAGGACGGGGTGCCGTAGGCCATTACGAGTACGCCAATCTTGCTCATCGCACGCCGGCCTTTCCTTCTTCGTGAACAACGCGAACGACGGCCTCGAGAACGGCCGGGTCGGTCTCGGGCAACACGCCGTGACCGAGGTTGAAGATGTGACCGGCGCCACTGCCGGCGCGAGCCAGTACTTCGCGAGCGGCTTCGACGGCGAGTGCTTCGCCATTGAGGCAGCGGGCCGGGTCAAGGTTGCCCTGGACCGGGCGACCACCAACTCGACGCCGCCCCTCGTTGAGGTCGACGTGCCAGTCGATACCCATCACGTCGGTGTTGGCCGTAGCCATGAGGTCAAGGAGCTCGCCGGTGCCCACGCCAAACAAGATGGTCGGCACGTTGAGATCGGCAACGCCTTCGAGTACGCGCTTCGTTGCCGGGAGGGCGTAGCGAACGTATTCGTCCCGGGTCAACGCACCGGCCCAGGAGTCAAAGAGCTGCAGGGCACGTGCGCCGTGTTCGACCTGGGCCCGAAGGAACGAGATTGTGATGGGCACAAGGTGATCCATCAGCGCATCAAAGAGCGCCGGGTCCGAGTGCATCATTCCCTTGATGACCCCGAAGGTGCGAGTGGGGGCACCCTCGACCAAGTAACTGGCCACGGTGAAGGGGGCACCGGCAAATCCAATGAGGGGAGTGTTGAGCGGCGCGAGTTGCTCGACGACGAGGTCCACGGTTTTGGTGACGTGCGCAATGTCATCGGCCTCAAGCGGACGGAGGCGAGCCAGGTCGGCGCTGGAGGCGAAGGGCTGCGCCACAACGGGACCGCGACCGGGAACGACGTCGACGCCAAAGCCAATGGCCTCGACGGGAACGACGATGTCGGAGAACAAAATGGCCGCGTCGACGCCGTAACGACGGACGGGCTGCATGGTGACCTCGCAGGCGAGGGCCGGGTCGGCAATGGCGTCGAGAATCGACCCGCTACCGCGCAGGGCGCGGTATTCGGGCAACGAGCGGCCGGCCTGGCGCATGAACCACACCGGAACGTGGTCTACCGACTCACCTCGGGCGGCCCGCAGGAAATTTGGCTCGGTCATTTATCCTCCTCGAACTGCCTCGTTATCGTACGGCGAAGTACCCCTGAGCCGCCCCGCCCCAACCCCTTTAGACTGGCTCATCTCGTATTTGGGATAGACGGAAGCAGGCAGCCATGCATGAGCGCGAAATTGCTGAGGAACAGGCGTTCCTCGAGTACGCGTACGAAGCGCACGCCCAAATGCTGGCCGACGCCGAACTGAGCCGTAAGCGCTACGCCGTCTCGGACGGGGTGCCCGGTGACCTGTCGGTCCGCGACGGCGCCATGGAGAACTTCCTGCGTCGCATCGATCACCTCCAAATTGGCGACACGCCCCTCTTCTTCGGTCGACTTGATTTCTCGGCCACCAGCGCTAAGGGCGAGGCCTCCTATCGACTGGGTCGCGTTTCGATCGTCGACCTGCACCAGAACCAGTTGGTTATCGACTGGCGTGCGCCGGTGGCCGAAGCGTTCTATCGCGCCACGGCCATCGAGAACTTCGGCGTCACGCGCCGCCGCCACATCTCGATTCGCAGTCGCCAAGTTGTCTCGGTCGAAGACGAGTACCTCTCGGACGAGGGCGCCGAAATGGCCTACCCCGCATCAACGGCTGTCTCGATAAACGATGAGGGTTTGGTCGAAGGCGGTCTCGCGCTCGGCGGACCGGCGGCCTTGCTCGCGGCCCTCGGTCGAGCCCGCACCGGTCGTATGGGTGACATCGTTGAGACGATTCAACGCGAACAAGACGAAATCATTCGAACCGAACTCAACACGATTTTGTTGGTGCAAGGTGGACCCGGCACCGGTAAGACGGCCGTAGCCTTGCACCGCGCGGCCTACCTGCTCTACACCTATCGCGCCACGTTGGAGCGTCAGCGCGGCGTGCTGGTCGTTGGTCCGAACCCAGTCTTCATGGGCTACATCGGCAACGTGCTGCCTTCGCTCGGTGAGTCGGGCGTCACCTTGACTACCGTCACCGACCTGGTTCGTGGCGTGGCCGTTCGCGGGCGCGAGTCCGACGAGCTGGCCCAACTCAAGGGCGACATTCGGATGCGTGACGTCATCGCTCGGGCGCTCGCCACCCGCCAGCGTCCACTGCGCAAGGTCATGGATGTCCCCTACGGACGATTCATCCTGAAGGTCGACCCCGAGGAGACCAAGGCCATTGTTGATCGTGCTCGCCGACGTGGTGGCCAGCACAACCCTCGGCGTAGCGCCGTAGGTCGTGAACTCGCGAGGTCACTCGCCGATCAGTTCCGAACTCGTTCGGGCGTTACGGCCAGCGACTTAGACATCGATGATGTCGAAGGCGGTCTCGAAGACGCCATTCGTTCGACGACGGCTTTTAAGCAAGTGCTCCAGCGAATCTGGCCCCGCCTCACGGGCCAGGACTTGCTCCACGACCTCTTTGGTGCCGAAGCCCTTTTGCGAGTGGCCGCTCGCGACATCTTGAACGACGACGAAATCGCGATGCTGGTACGACCCCGTTCAGCGTCAATGGCCGACATCCCCTGGACCGACGCAGACCTCGCGCTCATTGACGAGGCCCGCGTACTCCTCGGTCCCCGCAAGAAGCCCCGCGGACTCTCTCGCGTCGTCGACAGCGAGCTCACGCTCGAGGATGTCGATCAACTGCCCGATCACCACCGTGAAGCGGCACTGCGTGAGCGCTCCGTCGTAACCCGGGTCGTCGAGCGCGACTTTGACGAGGCTGAATTCGTTAAGTACGGCCACATCGTGGTCGATGAAGCCCAAGACCTCTCGGCCATGCAGCTGCGCGTTATCGCTCGTCGAAACGAGACGGGTTCGATGACCATCGTCGGCGACATGGCTCAGGCCACAACCGCGGCCGCGTCGGCGTCGTGGGACGCCACCATCGAGATCTTGTCGCCGCTGAAGAAGCCGACGCGGGTGGACCTCTCCGTGAGTTACCGCACCCCCGAGGAAGTCTTGGAGTTCGCCGCGCCGACGCTGCATGCCGCAATGCCCAATCTTGACCCTCCGGTACCGGTGCGCCGGGCTGGTGCGACGCCGAGAACGGTGTCGAGCGGCTTCGACGAGTTCGGTCCCGTCCTCGCCTCGGTCGTGCGCGAAGAGCTCGCCGCGGTCATCGGAGGACGCATCGCCGTTGTCGTTACCACCACCCGCGTGGGAGAAATTGTTGAGACGCTCCAGCGCAACGGCGTCATTGCCGTTGACCCGAGCGTTGACATGGAGGTGGGTTTGGCAGCGGAGGTAGTGGTAATTGCCGCCGAGTCGGCGAATGGCTTGGAATTTGACGGAATTGTCGTGGTGGAGCCATCGCAGATTGCCAGTCGGGGGAGCCGTTCCGGCGACATTACGCCTCGCGGTCTGCGGACGTTGTACGTCTCGCTGACCCGTCCGACGCGACGGCTAGCCGTCGTTCACACCCTCGATTTACCACCGAGTCTTCGCTTCTAGAGAACGGTCTCGTCACAAATGTGGCGAAGTGACCCTGATTTCTATTAGAACTTATGTCGTGAGTCAGGCAACTTCCCCCCTGGGCCTGGTGAAGCAGGACAAGATCGTGCACGATCGTCCACCGATGCTGGCCATCGGTGTGATGATTTGGCTCGGTTCAGAGTTGATGTTCTTCTCTGGTCTCTTCGCCGCGCTGTTTACTATCCGTGCACACGTCCCCGTTTGGCCGCCCACCGGCACCAAACTCGACACGTTGCAAGCGGGCATCTTCACGATCATCCTCGTGGCGTCCTCCTTCACCATGCAGTGGGCGGTGTGGCTCGTTGAGCACCGCCAGCGCGCCAAGGCGAAGCTCTGGGTCGTCATCACGATCGTCATGGGTGCTGTCTTTGTCGGCAATCAGATCTACGAATGGATCAACCTCGAAACCCGTTGGTACACCAACTCGTACGGTTCGGTCTTCTACATCACCACCGGACTCCACGGCCTCCACGTGTTCCTCGGCCTCGTCGCCATGGGACTCTTGATGTACCGCATGAAGGGTCGCACAGGCGACGCCGGTGAGTTGGCCGCCTTCCAGGGCGTGTCGTACTACTGGCACTTCGTTGACGTCATCTGGGTGGGTCTCTACTCGGCCCTCTTCCTTCTTAAGTAGGCGACTATGAACGCAACTTTCCCATCACTCCGTCGAAGCATTGCCGCGATGTTTGTGCTCTGTCTCGGAACTTTTTCAATCTTCACGTCGTCCGCCCACGCCGAGGACGAAGTCGGCGTCACTAGCTCGAATGTGAACACGAAGTCGAACATCGGTCAGCCCTCAGCGACGAACACGACTCGTGATGCCAACGGCAACATCGTGCAGTACGGCAGCGACGCCATCACCTACCAGTCACCCTCCAAGGTCACGGGTAAGACGGCCGCAGAGCTGCAGGCCATTGGCCGCGCCCTCTACATGGAGAACTGCGCCTCGTGCCACGGCCTCAAGGCCGACGGCGTGCTCGCCAAGGGCAACCCCGAGGCCTATCCTTCGCTGCTCGGTCTTGGGCCAGCAGTTATCGACTTTTGGATCTCGTCCGGCCGCATGCCGGCCGCTGACCCTACGGTCATTCAGGCTGCTCGTAAACCCTCGCGTCTGAGCCGTGCTCAGAGCCTCGCCATTTCGGCCTGGGTTAGCTCATTGGGTGACGGGTACCCGTACATCCCAAAGGTCAACTCCAAGGACGCCAGCCTTTCGAGTGGCCTCAGCCTCTTTGCGCTGAACTGCGCCGCGTGCCACACCATCACCGGTGGTGGTGACGCTTTGGCCCTTGGCACCTACGCCCCGTCGTTGCAGAACTCGGCCATCACGGCCACGCAGATTGCTGTGGCCATCCGCTCAGGTCCCGGCAACATGCCGAACTTCGGCAGCAGTTTGACCGACCAGCAGGTCGCCGACATCGTTAAGTACGTCAAGAGTGACATCCAAAACCCGAACAACATCGGTGGCGCCGGCCTCGGTGGTCTCGGACCGGTGGCAGAAGGATTTGTTGCGCTGGCTTTGGGTATCGGCATCTTGGCCCTCGCCGCATTCTGGGTAGGAGACCGCCAGTGAGCACGACTGAAGAACACCGCACTCCCGTCTCGCTTTCGAGCGTGACGGCCGACTCCCCGCACATGCAGCCCGCCGCTCGCAACCCTGAGCGCGTCGAGCGCTGGACGGCAGTACTGCTACTGCTGGGCCTTCTCGGCTTCATCGGGTTTGGCTGGGCCTACTGGGTCGACGCCACGCCGTGGATCCTCGGTGCCACCATGGGCGCCGGGTTTAGCTTCGTTGGTATTGCCGTCGTTGCGTGGGGTAAGTACCTCATGCCCAAGGGGCCTTTCGTTGAAGAACGTCACGACCTGCGCAGCAGCGATGCGGAGCGCGAAGCATTCGCCGCCGCAATCACTCAGCGCGGCGGTGGCGTCATCAAGCGTCGCCCAATGCTCGGTGCGTTGCTTGGCGGAGGCCTCGGTGTGTTTGGCATCGTGGCACTCTTCCCGTTGCTTCGCTCCTTGGGACCCCTTCCCGGCAAGACGCTCGAGCGCACTGACTGGAAGAAGGGCTCGTACCTCGTTACCCAGGACGGCCGTCGCGTTCACGTCGATGACTTCCTGATCAACGAAGTCGCCACGGTCTTCCCCGAAGGCTTCGAGGAGACCGAGAACGGCCAGGCCGTCGACCAGACGATCATCATTCGACTCGACACCGAAGACTTTGTGACGAAGAAGGGTCGCGAGTCATGGGGTCCCGCTGGTTACGTGGCCTACTCCAAGCTCTGCAGCCACCTCGGTTGCCCCGTGGGTCTCTACGAGCAGTCGTTGCAGTTGCTCGTCTGCCCGTGCCACCAGTCGATGTTTGACGTGACCATTGGTGCTCAGCCGAACTTCGGTCCGGCACCTCGTCCGTTGCCTCAGTTGCCGCTCTTTGTTGACAAGGACGGCTACCTCCGTAGTCAGAGCGACTACCTCGAACCCGTTGGCCCTGGATATTGGGAGCGTTCATGAGTGATGTAAAGACGAAGCGGACCGCCAAGGCGGCTCTGGGGCCGTACGGCAAGGTCGGTCACGTACTCAACGAGCTCGACGACCGCGTTGGCGCAGCCAAGGCTCGTAACTTCCTCGACAAGATCTTCCCCGACCACTGGTCGTTCATGCTCGGTGAGATCGCCCTCTACTCGTTTGTCATCGTGCTCGCTACCGGTGTCTTCTTGACCCTGTACTACGTGCCGAGCCAGACGCTCGTTACCTACCGTGGTTCGTACGCGCCGCTCTACGGAGTCAAGGTGACCCAGGCCTACGCCTCGTCGATTGACTTGACGTTTGCGGTTCGTGGCGGTCTCTTGATGCGCCAAATGCACCACTGGGCCTGTGACATCTTCATTGGTGCCATGGTCGTACACATGGCTCGAGTGTTCTTCACGGGTGCCTTCCGCAAGCCTCGCGAGCTCAACTACTCGATCGGAACGACGTTGCTGACTCTCGGCATCGTCAACGGATTCCTCGGCTACTCGCTGCCCGACGACTTGGTCTCGGGAACCGGTATTCGAATTGCTTACTCAATTCTTGAGTCGGTCCCGGTCGTGGGAACGTATCTGGCCTTCTTTATCTTCGGTGGCAACTTCCCCGGAACAGCTGTTATTCCGCGGTTCTTCATCATCCACGTGTTGCTGGTCCCCGGCATCATCATGGGAATGGTCGGCGCCCACCTGTTCTTGTTAGTTCGCCAGAAGCACACCCAGTTCCCTGGCCCCGGCCGCACGGAAAAGAACGTTGTCGGTACGCCGATGTTCCCCGTCTTTATGGGCAAGACCACTGGCTACCTCTTCATCGTGGCCGGCGTCACTGCTCTGCTCGGTGCCTTCGCCCAGATCAACCCGATCTGGCTGTTTGGCCCTTACGACGCCGCGAAGATTTCCTACGCCGTGCAGCCTGACTGGTACATGGGATTCTTGGACGGTGCTCTCCGCATCGCACCGGCGTGGCAGACGAATAACTTCGGCCACACGATTCCATGGGAAGTGACGTTCCCGGCGCTGATCTTGCCGGGCATCATCTTCGGTATTGCCTACGCCTGGCCCGCCCTTGAGCGCAAGATCACTGGCGATAACGAGTTGCACAACTTGCTCGACCGACCCAGTGAGGTGCCTGTGCGTACCGCCGCTGGTGCCGCCGTGCTGTCACTTGTGATCTGGCTCTTCATCGCCAGCTCGACTGACGTCATTGCGAACTTCGCCCACCTGTCGCTGAACTCCGTTCTGTGGTTCATGCGTATCTCCACATTCTTTGTGCCGATCATCACCTACGTCATCACGTTGAAGATCTGTCAGGAAATGAATGAGGCCGATGGCGCCGGACGTCGCAAGACTCCGAACCTCGTGACCCGTACGAGCGAGGGTGAATACATCGCCACCGCCGCTCCAGTTCACGAAGAGTTCGCCCACCACGAAGAGGTTGCCGTGCCGGTTCCGACCTTCATTGTGGACGAGCCCGCTTCTGAGACTGACGGTGTCCGCACTGTAGAGCGTTAAGCCGTGCGTGCGCAGCGACGAGCCTCTCGGCGACTGCGCTCAGTTCTGACGGTGGCGTCAGTGGCCCTCGTGGCTACTGGCGCCACTTTCTATTTCTCCGGTCGCCACTCCTCGGCCCTCGCCGACGCACCCTCTACGACGACCACCAGCACGCCCAAGGAAGCTCGAGAGGATGGCTGGAATGTGGTCGCCGAGGGTCGCCGCGGTGTCTACTCCGATCGCAAGACGGTCGTCGTCGACGGCATAAGTTTCACGGTGGCTCGATTCCGCCAGCGAAACGTTCGGTTTACCTGGCACGCTGGGAGCGAGGATCCTCCGGGGTTTGCGGCCTCACACCCCGGCTACGGCAACTCCATCAACTTCTCGGGCTCTGAGGGCGCTCAGGGCGTGTTAGGCGCCTTTAACGGAGCATTCAAGCTCGATGCCCGCGCCGGGGGGCTGCGGGTCGCAGATCAGGTTGTAGCCCCCTTTGTTTTGGACTACGCCACGGCCGCCATCGATGCCGACGGCCGCCTCTCGATTTTTCAGGGACCGGCCTACGCCCAGCCACCCGGCTTCACCGGCGTCGTCTTCCGACAGAACCTTCCCTATCTGGTAAATCAGGGTGCGTTGACTGATGTAGTCAAGCAGCGAGAACCCGGATTCTGGGGTGGCACAATCAAAGGTGGCGTCGCTCAGGCTCGCACCGGACTGGGCCTAGATATGAATGGCAACGTTCTGTACGTGGCCACGATGGGTAAGTGTCTGCCGATTCAATTGGCTCGAGCCCTCGTGCTGGCTGGAGCTCGCAAGGCGATGGAACTCGACATCAATCCCTACTGGCCGATTATGGGTATGGCCTCAACGCCACTCAAGTCGGCCCAGGGCGGCTTCGCCTTTGCCCTTCCGGGGGCCGAGCACGCACCACGAGTCTTTATTACCGGATGGACTCGCGACTTCTTTGTCGTGACGGCTCGTCCGTAGTCGTTGGTCATCACTTGAATCAGACAGTGAGACATGCCAGGGCCCGTTGAGCGCTGGCTACTGCCTCGCATCATTTGCACGGCGCGCCGCATGATGAATCCTGAACTCTGGCTGACTGCAGGCAGCAACGGGTCTAACGAGAGTCGAACTGAGGGCGACTATTCATCCTGCACATCGAACTCGTCGCACCGCTCGTCCTCGCTGTAACCAAAGCGCAGACCGCAGTCTCGGCACGAGTGGTTTAAGTAAACCGTCTCGTCGCCGAAGGCAATCGTGCATCCCGCGAAGTCAAAGATCTCCCCATCGATGTCACCCAGAAACGAGCTGAAGTCCAGGCTCTCCGCCGCGTAGTCCGGTTCAACGGTGCGGTAGTGCCAGACGCCGCTGATGTCGCGCGCGGCCCAGACCTTGGTTTGAACAAACTCGGAAAACTCCGGCAGGCCGTGGACCGTGGTGCAGAGCCGTGGCGATGCGCATCGCGGACAGATATTCTGTTGAAACGCTTCGGGGTTCTTGTTCATGGTGTCTTCCTTGCCGTCGGGCGATCTAGGTCCGTAGCCCTCGTGGGGCCGTAGCAAGACCGTAGAGACGACCTGCGACACGGCTACCGACCGCAAAAGAGCAACAAAAAAGCCCGCCGGTCTCCCGGCGGGCTTTTTGACGAACTACGACTTACTTGTCGCCACCACGGCGGCCTTCGGCGATACCACCGAGGGCGGCCCAAATGACGAGGCCGAGGCCGGGAATGAGCAGCCATGAACCAAAGACCATCGAGAGGACGACGAAGAAGGCGCCCGATCCGAGGGTGAAGGGGAAGATGCTCGAGCCGGGGAAGGCGTCGATGTAGCCAGCGCCAGTTTCCTGTGTGGCGTTGGGGTCGTCTTCGGGACGGTAGCCCATGCGACGGCTCCACCAGAAGTAGTAGAGACCGGGCAGGAAGCACAGACCCATGGCGAAGAACATCATGACGCCACCGGCGTTCTCGAGGCTCCAGGTCCAGTAGACGGCGCACATGAGGCCGAAGAAGATACCGAGCCAGAGAAGAATCTTGGATTCAATACGCATTAGTGGTCTTCCTTTCCGTGGGCCAAGGCCTTGGCTTCGGGGTGGTTGTGGTCCCAGGTCGGACGCTCGGAACGAATCTGGGGGAGGCGGAAGAAGTTGTGGTGGGGCGGCGGTGAGGTGGTGAACCACTCCAACGTGTGACCGTCCCAGGGATTGTCTCCGGCCGGGTGCTTCTTCCAGCTAGCCACGATGTTGACCACGAAGAGCAGGGTCGAGATGCCGATCATGATGGCACCAACTGAGCTCCAGGTGTTCAACGTCTGCCACTCTGGGTCGTTCGGGTAGACGGCCATACGACGCGGCATGCCGTTCAGGCCCACGATGTACTGCGGGATGGTAAAGACCTGGGTGCCAATGAAGGCCAGCCAGAACTGAACCTTACCGATGCGCTCGTTGAGCATGTAGCCGGTGATCTTCGGGCCCCAGTAGTAGAGACCGGCCATTCCACCGAGCACCAACGCCATAACCACGGAGTGGAAGTGGGCGACGACGAAGTAGGTGTCGTGGGTGAAGAAGTCGAGCGGCGGGCTCGCGAGGTAGATACCGGTCAGACCACCGATGAGGAAGGTCACCACGAAGCCAATGGCAAAGAGCATGGCCGTACTGAACCAAATCTGTCCTCGCCACATCGAACCAATCCAGTTAAAGAGTTTGATTCCGGTTGGTACCGCAATCAGGAGGCTCATGATGGAGAAGAACGGCAGCAGCACCACGCCAGTCGTGAACATGTGGTGAGCCCACACGCCGAGCGACAGAGCGGCGATGGTCAGGGTCGCAAAGACCATTCCCTTGTAACCAAAGACAGGCTTGCGCGAGAAAACCGGGATGATCTCAGTCACCATGCCGAAGAACGGAAGGGCCAAGATATACACCTCGGGGTGTCCCCAGAACCAGAAGATGTGTTGCCAGAGAACCGGCACACCACCTCCAGCCACGCTGTAAATGTGTGTTCCCAGGTGACGGTCGGCGTAAAGCATTACGAGACCGGCGGTCAGAATCGGGAAGGCCAGCAGAATCAAGATCGAAACGACCAGCAGGTTCCACGTGAAAATTGGCATGCGGAACAAGGTGAGTCCCGGGGCACGCAGGTAGAAGACCGTCGCACAGATGTTCACACCGGTGAAGATGGCCGAGAAGCCGGTGAGCAACAGACCACCGATCCACAGGTCGGCTCCGGCACCTGGCGCGTAGACGGCGTCAGAGAGCGGGGCGTAACCGACCCAGCCGAAGTTGGCAGCGCCACCAGTGACGAAAAAGCCCAGCAGCATCGTGATTGCACCGGAGAGGTACAGCCAGTAGGAGAGGGCATTCAGTCGTGGGAAGGCCATGTCGGGTGCACCGATTTGGATTGGCACGATGATGTTGGCCAGTGCACCGAACGCGAATGGTCCGGCGAAGAGGTAAATCATGATCGAGCCGTGCATCGTGAAGAGCTCGTTGTACTGAGCCATCGTCACGAGGTGACCGTTCGGGTTGGCGAGCTGGCCACGAATAACTTCGGCCAAAGCACCACCAATGACCAACATCAACACTGAAGTGATGGTGTAGGACAGGCCAATGACCTTGTGGTCCGTTGAGGTGAGCCAGTTCAGGATGCCGCGGGGACCGTGGTGCTCAGCATGTCCGTGCTCGTGTCCGTGACTCTCTACGGCGGGGTTGTGGGCAGTAGTCGTCATTAGTTAGCTCCTCGAGAAATCTCGGTCTTCACTGGTACGTGGGCCGACATCTGCTCGGCCAGTACCTTCTTGGCTTGGGCGGCCGCGAGGCGGCCTTCGGGGGTGTCAAAGCTGGCCAACCACACCTTGTATTCGTCGGCGGTGACGACCTTGACCTTGAAGTACATGATCGAGTGGTAGAGACCACACAACTGGGTGCACTGACCGAAGAATGTGCCGGTCTTTAGGGCGTGCAAGGTGAACTGGTTGCGAACACCCGGCAGCGCGTAGCGCGAGAAGCTGAAGTCACGAACGTAGAAACCGTGGACGACGTCAGTCGAGGTCACGGTGATCTTTACGTCGGTGTCGACGGGCATCACCATGGTCGGCGTCTCGGTCGTGTTGCCGATAGCTACGGCGTTGTGGTCCTTGTAAGTGAATCCCCAGCCCCACTGGAAGGCGTTGGCGTTGATCGAGACATCGGTCTTGGGCATAGCCAGGACCTTGTTCTCAACAACGACCGTTGCCACAAAGAGGGCCACGACGACCAACACCGGGATCACGGTGTAGATCACTTCGAGGGGGATGTGGTACTGAGACTGCTTCGGAATGGTGTCGTCCTTGCGACGGTACGCGAGTACCGCCCACAGGATCAGACCCAACGTGAGCGCACCGATGATCACGGCACCGACAGAGAAACCCTGCCAGAGGTGATACACCGACTGTCCAGTCGTGGTCTCGGGAGTGCGCGCACCAAAACTTGGCAGCGTGCAGCCCGAAAGGAGAATTCCAGCAATGGGGAGTGCGATCGCAGCACCGAGTCGACGGAGTCGGCTCTTAGCTGGCGCACCCTTGGGGGGTTGGGGCGTCAATTCCACAACGAAACCTTAGTCAGTCCGCGACGACAAACGACAAATTCATTAAGGGAGTTCTGACCTTTTCTCCTACCGATGTAGGAGAGATTGATGCTGCAGGCTCGACACGCTGATGCGCGTCGAAGGCTTAGGCCTGCTTGTCTTCGTTAGGGCTGTCGGTCTCGGCCTTGGCCTTGGCGTCCTTCAGACCCTTTTCGAACTCGGTCTTGGCCGAACCCAGGTTGCGAGCGAGCTTCGGGATGGCGCTGCCACCGAAGAGAACAACTGCGATTACGACGATGAGAATGATGATGTCGGGGCCTGCGATGTTGGCGATCATGGTGCCTTCTCCTTGGTTAGTACAACGGCTCTTGAACAAACAGTAGTGCGGACTTAGCCGGCGAGGGCGACGCCCAGCACCATGGCGATAAGTGACGCCAAGAGGCCAATTCCGGCGGTGGCGCCCCGTCGAGATGCGGTCTGCGCCTTGCTGTGGAGGTAGGCGCCGGCGCCGGCCGCGAGCACGAGGAGAAACTTCGCGCCAAAGACCATCTGCCAGCTGTAGGGCAACTTGTGATGGTTGGCCAGTACGGCGTAGTTCCAAAAGCCAGTCACTACAGCCAGCACGAAAGCCGGCCAGCTCAGTCGAGCAAAGGCCCGGGCGGCCTTCTGCGGTACACCGTCGCCTGCTTCGCGCAGTACGGGCACGAGGCCGGCGAGCACAATCTGCCCACCAACCCAGACCGACGCGGCCAAGACGTGCAGCGAAACGCGCAGCACGTCCATGCCACTCGCGAGGTGTACCGCGGCCGTCATTACTTACCCTGCCAGTTCGGGGTGCGCTTCTCGGCGAAGGCAATGGCGCCTTCCATGGCGTCGGCCGAACGGCCGATCATGCCGAACTTGTCATTGTTGATGGCCCACGAGGCTTCCTCGGTGATCTCGAGAGAGTCGCGCATGACCTGCTTGGAGGTGCGCACGGCCAATGGAGCGTTGGCTTCGATGCGAGCGGCGAGGTTGAGGGCAGCCTCGAGGACCTGGTCGCCCGGTACGACGGCGTTCACGAGACCGAGCTCGGCTGCACGGGTGGCCGAGATGGGGTCACCGGTGAGAGCCATTTCGTAGGCGATGGCCAGCGGGATGCGCTTGCCGAGGCGGATGAGTCCACCACCACCGGCAATGAGGCCACGCTTGGCTTCGGGAATACCGAACTGGGCGTGGTCGGCGGCAATAACCATGTCGCAGCTGATCATCATTTCAAAACCACCGGCCAGGGCCGAACCGTTGACGGCGGCAATGAGGGGCTTGGAGAACTGACGCTGCGTGATGCCACCGAAGCCCTTGTCGGTCACGGGGAACTCACCCGTGGCGAAGGCCTTGAGGTCCATACCGGCACTGAAGGCCTTGTCGCCTGCGGCGGTGAGAACAACGACCCAGACGTCGTCGTCGGTCTCGCACTCATCGAGCGCCTCCGACAGCGCGACGGCCGCGGCGCGGTTCATCGCGTTGCGGGCCTCGGGGCGGTTGATGGTGAGAAGTTCGACGTGTCCACGTCGCTCACGGAGAAGTTCGTCGGCCATGATTGCTCCTTGGAGAAAGTCACCTTGTGGTGTGAGCAGAACGCTAGTAGACAAAGACGACCCACGGGGAAGTGCGAAACTATGACTATGGCCGCCACCCCGCCACTGCTCGCCACGCTCGATGGATACGCCGTCGAGGGAGGCTTCGACACGCCCGGTGGAATCGCCACCTGTTACTCACCGGCCGTGGCCCTCGGTCGAATCTCCGGTCCCGGCAGCGCGGCCAATCTGTGGGAGCACTACGAAATCGCTGTTCGCCACGTCAACGAACTAGGACTCGACGGCATCGTGCTGACGGTCGAGTGGGCTCGTGTTGAGCCCCGGCAGGGCCAGATCGACGAATCGGCCTGGGAGCGCTACCGCACCGTCATAGCAACGGCGCGAGCTTGTGGTCTGCGGGTGACGGTTACCGTCATCGACGCCGTTTGGCCGGCGTGGCTCGGCCCCGAGTCCTGGCTCTTGCCGTGGACAGGCCCCGCCTTTTTGCTGCACGTTGAGCGACTGGTCGAACGACTGGGTGGCGACATCGACGGACTGCAGCTCTTCTCTCGTGGGGAAGCACTTATCGATGATGGATTTCTCCGCGGCGTGATTCCTCCGTGGCGCAAGCGAGAAAAGCTCGACGCCGCCGAGGCCAAGAACCACCTACGAACTCTGGAGTCGACGGTTCGTTCCCGCCCGGCCTTTTCTCGTTTACTCATTGGATCAGTGGCGGAAATCCCGGCAGTCCTTCCCGCGTCGGCGTGGCCGGCCGTGGTGGCCCAAGCGCGCAAGGCGAGCGAGGTGCATATCCGTTCCCTCGTCCGCGGAGCCGGACCTACAGCTGCCGCATCCGGTCTGTTGACCGTGGTCGGTGGCGAGGCCCGAGGTCAGGCGCCAAAGGCCCTACTTGACCTCTGGCGGAGTTAGTTCTCTTCGTTTACTTCGGGGTGGGTTGCGGCGTACTCGCGCTCAAAGGCCTGTTCCTTGCGCTTGGCGTGAATGTGGTGCCACACCATGAATGCCACGAGCAGGACGAGCAGTGCAATACCGAATCGGCCAACGTACTTTTCCACCTTGTGGATGGCGTGGCCGGAAAGGTAGCCAATCAGGGTGAATCCCACACCCCAAACAATTCCGCCGGCGGCGTTCGCGAGTAGGAACTTCTTGTAGTCCATCCGACTCATACCGGCCAGACCCGGCATGACGGCCCGAAGGAAGGCCGTGAAGCGTCCGAGGAAGACGTACATCGGACCACGCTTCTTGAGTTGCGCGAGGGCCGAGTCAATGGCACCGCGGCGGTGGCGAATGATTGGAAGGCGCAAGAGGTGGTGTCCGTGCTTTTCGCCAACGACGTAACCAACGCTGTCACCGAGGATGGCCGCCACCGGCACGAGGATGCAGAGCGCTACGACATTGACGTGTCCTTGCGTGGCGGCGACGCCACCGATAATGACGGCCGTCTCGCCAGGGAAGATAAAGCCAATAAATACTGCGGCTTCGGCAAAGGCCAAGAGTCCAACGGTCACGTAAATCAATGTGGGGGGCAGGTGGCCAATCTTGTCCACCAGCGTCGTCAAGATTGAAGCAGTCATCATGGGATTAATCATTACCGAAGGCGCCACACGCCGGTGTGAGTCATGGTGGGGCGGCCAAAGAGTGCCAAACTGAACACATGAGCACTCCTCTTTCTTCCTCTCGCGCTCCACGTCAGTGGGCATTGGCTGAATACGCCCTGCTGCCGTTACGCCTCTTCCTCGGGGTCACGTTCCTCTTCGCCGGCTTGCAGAAGTTGGCCAACCCGGGATTCTTTGACTCCAACGACCCAGCCTCGATTCAGTCCCAGCTAATCGCCGCCTCGACCCGCAGTCCTATCAAGTTCTTGCTCTCACACCTCGTGGAGCACGCTTCATTTATTGGCGCGGTAGTTGCGTTTGGTGAAGTCGCCATTGGGCTCGGTGTCCTCGTGGGTCTCTGGACCCGAGTGGCGGCCCTCGGCGGTGTAGCCCTCTCTCTGGGCCTTTTCTTGTCGATTAGCTTTCACGCCTCGCCCTTCTACACCGGCTCGGACATTGTCTTTGCCTTCGCGTGGCTTCCCTTCGTCATTGCCGGTGCCGGTTCTCACTTCTCGCTCGATGCATGGATTGCTCGGCGTGTGGCGAGCGAACGGAATGTGCCGGCCCCTGGTCTCGTCGCCATTCCCTTCTCCTTCATTCCGCACCACTGCGGCAACTTCAGTAAGGGTCACTGCACGGCTCGCGGCAATCGCCCGTGCGAAGAGGCAGGATGCCCGGTTCTCGCTGACGAGCGCGCGTCGGTCATTGCGCGCCGGACGCTGGATGACATCGATCGACGCACCGTCGTGCTCGGGGCAACTGTTGCGGCCGGCGTGGCGGCGGTGGCCGGTGTGCTCGCCGCGGCCAGTGCCGGTATTGGTCGCGCCATCGGCAACGTGAAGCCTTCGACCGGTCCGACCCACTTGACGACTACGACGACGAGCTCGGTGCCCGGTGGTTCAACGACGTCAACGACACCCGGTACCGAAATCGGCAGCGTCTCCCAGGTGCCGGTCGGTGGCTCGGCCGCCTTCACGATCCCGACGACCTCCGAACCGGGCATTGTTCTGCAACCAACGGCCGGCAACTTCGTGGCCTACAACGCCGTGTGCCCCCACGCTGGTTGCACTGTGAGCTACTACAAGGCCAACGACGCGATTGTCTGCCCCTGCCACACCTCAATCTTCAATGTCAGCGACGGCAGTCTCGTCTCGGGTCCGTCACCGACCGGTCTGGCCACCCTCAACGTCGTAGAGCGCAACGGCAATCTCTATCTCGAATAAGAGGCGTTAGACGACCCGTCGAAGACGCGGGGGCTGCTCGAGTTCGCGCCATCGCTCAATGATGCGTCCCATGAACTGCTGACCACTCGGCACGTGACTCAAGAGATCGACCATGCCGCCCGGGCGCGCCAGCATCCAGGAGTGGCCTCCCGGGACCCACTGGACTTCGGCGCCGGTCGCTCGGGTGAAGCTTTCGGCCGCTTCATTCGGAACGACGCGGTCAAAGCAGCCCCAGACGGGATAAATCGGAATGCCGGCTTCGGCGACCGTGCGGGCCCGTTCGGTCAAGTTGAGCTCGAGCAGCATCGAGGCGACGGGTGCCGAACGGGCCACCGTCTTGACGTTGCTGCGCAGGTCCGGCAGGAGGGCCTTCAATGTCGTCAACATGTGACCGACCAGCAGGTCGGGGGCATCCATGACGACCGCGGTCATCAGGTCCGCAATCGGGGCCACGTCCGGAAGAATCGGCGAGAGGACGCGGGCGGTGAGGCCTCGGCGCACGCTCCATTCGGGCGTGGCGATGCCGTCGCGGTAGAGAACGGCAATGACGTCGTTGGGGAAGCGACTGGCAAAGTCAATAGCCACGGCGCCACCCATCGAGTGGCCAATAACGACGCACTTGGTGATGCCGAGTTCTCGGCGCACGATTTCCACGTGATCGGTGAGCGCCTCGAGTGAGATGTCGACGAGCTCAAGGGGGTCCGAGCCGCCGAAGGCCGGGAGTGAGGGATTAACGACCCGCCACCCGAACCGCTCAGCGAGCAGTTCAGATTCGCGGGCGTACATCGAACCACCGGCGAAGTAGCCGTGGAGGTTGATGGCCCAGATAGGTGGGGTGCCGACGCCGTCGGGGCCGTAGGCGTCGTCGTTGTCGGTGACTCGGTAGCGAAAGTTACGACCGTCAATGTCGAGATTCACGATGCGCCAGCCAACGGTGGCACGCGGCGTCGAGTCGGTGACGGAGCGAACACGGTCGAGCGCGGCCGTCGGGACAGTACGGGCGAGGACCTCGCCGACCTGTCGCCACACTGTCAAATTCATCTCGCACCCGCGGTGAGTCGCTTGAAACCGCACTCTGACGCTAGTCAGCCCAACGTCCCCACACGAGGCACGCTTTGACCTCTAAAGTTCGCGTATGAACTCAACAGACACCGCACTGGCCATTGCCGACCCCTTCGGAACCGTCGGCATGATGTACTACTTCGACAAGGGCACCGTCGCTCGAGGCCAAGAGATTGACCTCGACGTCGTTAGCTTTTACGCCCTCGGTCGTGGAGGCGTGCTCGGTGACATTCCGGCGGCCGAAGTCGACGACATCTTCTTCTTCTTTAAGACCGGGGCCATCAACGGCATGTACTCCGGTGGTCGCGCCAAGCAGACGGCCGAGATCGGTGCCAAGGCCCATCTCAACGCGGCCGAAGAGTACGCCGAGCGCACCTTCGGTGGCATTGCCACTGACGTGTTGGTGGCCTTCAACCAAGCGGCCGAGGCACTCTTTTCGACCCTCCCGGCGGGACGCTGGCCGATCTACGACGGCTACCGCGCCTTTGGCTACACCGGCCAGACGCTGCGTGACGCTTACCGCAACGCCATTCTCATGCGCGAGCTCCGCGGTGGTGTCCACACCGACGCCGTGAAGGACGCCGGCCTAACCCCGGCCGAAGCATGCGCCCTCGACCGCGAGGGTGCCTACTTCGCGCTCCACGGATTCCAAGAGTCCGACAAGCCTGAAGTGACTGACGAACTGCGGGCCCGCCGCATCGCCGCCGAAGAGGACACCACGGTTCGCATGGCCGCGCTACTCGAGGTCCTCACCGACGCTCAGCGTGACGCCCTGGCAGCCGCAGCCACCGCGATGCAGGCCGCCCTGGCCTCCCCTGTCGCGGCGTCGTAGTTCTCGATGCACTGGAGGCGTCCGGCTCAGCGCGAGTCTCTGATGACCGTTCTGGTCGCCTCCAGTCTCGGTCTCGCCGTTTGGACGGCGTATCTGGCCTGGCGATTGCCGGTGCACTACCGCGCCAATCACTGGGACGCCGCCTGGGTCGGTGTGGATATCGCGCAGATGGCAATGTTGCTCGGCACGGCGTGGGCCGCGTGGCGCCGCCGCGTGATCATCGTGCTCTTTGCAGTTGGCGCCGCCATGCTCTTTGTGACCGACGCCTGGTTTGACATCATGACAGCCAGTGGCGCAGATCTGTGGCGCAGCCTCTTTTCGGCCGTGGCGATTGAAATTCCCTCGGCCCTCGTTCTGTTTTATGTGGGACGTCGCGCCGTGCAGAATGTGGCCAACGAATGGTGGCAGCTCCTCTTTGGTCGGGACGCTCCGCCACCTTCGAAACTCACGATGCGTGACTTTGAGCGTGAACGAGAGCGCGAAGTTCCGCTTGACTAGTGGGGTGACCCCAGAGCTCGACATTGCCATCGTTGGTGCCGGCATGGCCGGTCTGCGAGCGGCTCAATTACTCGAGCGGGCCGGTCGTGACGTGACGATTTTTGAGTCGAGTGACGCCGTGGGTGGCCGTATTCGATCCCGACCCGTTGACGGATTCGTGATCGACGAGGGCTTTCAGTTGCTCAACACGGCGTACCCCGAATTGCGCGCCACGGGCGTGCTGTCCGCCCTTACGTTGCAGCCCTTCGCGTCGTCATTGACGCTTCGATCTGGTGGGCGTGACCGCGTGTTGGCGCACCCGTTACGAGAACCACTCAGCGCACTGCAGTCACTCCTGGTGCGCAGTGGTTCACCTCGCGATCTCGCTCGCTTTGGGTGGCTGCTCGGCCGCGTTGGTCTCTCCGATCAACCCACCTTTCTTGCACACCCCGACTGCACTGCTCGGGAGGGTTTTCGGACTGCGGGACTCTCTGATGAGTTCGTCACCAGCGTGGTCGAACCGTTTCTGCGCGGTGTGCTGCTCGAGGGTGATCTTTCGACTTCGTGGCGCTACGTGCAGCTGGTGTTACGCAGCTTCGTCAAGGGCCAAGCGGCCGTCCCAGCCGGGGGCATGCAGCAACTGCCTCTCGCCCTGCGGGGACTGCTCAGCACGACACACTTCCACTTCAACGAACCGGTCGATCGCGTTAGCGCCACCTCGGTGACCACGTCACTCGCCACCTACTCGGCGCGGGCCGTGATTGTGGCGACCGAGGAGCCGGCAGCGGCCACTTTGCGGGGCGAGATCCCACCAACCGGTCGGGCCGTGACGACGTGGTGGTTTGCCACGCCCGTGCTGCGCGATAGTCGGCTCCACCTCGACGGTGACGGCGGCTTTCTAAGCAACGCACTGGCCATCTCGGTCGGCGCTCCGTCGTACGCCCCGGCCGGTTCGACGCTGGTGGCTGCTTCGGCCAACGGACTTCACGACAGCGCGGCTGACCTGGAGCGGGCCACCGCCGATGTCGCGCGCCTCTACGGGCTTGCGACGAACGACGTTTCGCTGGTCGCCACAACTCCGGTGCGCTACGCCCTGCCGGCGTTGTCTCCGACCGACCACTTCGCTGGACTCTTGAACCGCGACGGCGTTATCTTCGCCGGGGACTACGCCGAGACGCCATCGATCCAGGGCGCCCTCGTGAGTGGTCGACGGGCCGCCCGGGCCGTGCTCGCGAACTAGTAGGAAACTCCCTCGAGCGCCAAGAGTGCACGCTTGACGCTGAGTCCTCCGGCGTAACCACCGAGTCCATTGCTGGCCACGATGCGGTGGCAGGGCACAATCACGGGGAAGGGGTTCTTGCCGTTGGCGTTCCCCACGGCCCGAAAGGCCCGTGGTCGCCCAACGGCGCGAGCGATGTCTTGGTAGGTCACGACCTGACCGTAAGGGACTGTCATAAGAGCCGACCAGACGTCGATCTGAAAGTCCGTGGCCGCCACGTGGAGATCAACGTCAAAATCGGCTCGCTTGCCTGCGAAGTACTCCTCGAGTTGTGCGGCCGCGGCGCGCACCGGGCCGGCCCACGCTTTGGTGGCCGAGGCTGCCTCGTGGGGGAGGTAGATCCGGGTTAGGCCGTCGTCGTCTCCCTCGACGACAAAACGACCGAAGGGGCTTTCTACCGTGGCGCGCGTGAGCTTCATGGGGGCAGTGTTGCATAGCGACGCTGCGATACCGTGCACGCGTGGAAACGCTGTCGATACCCCGGGGCGACGTCACGCTCGTCATGGACGTGCAGGGACAGGGTCCGACCATCCTCTTGCTGCACGGTTGGCCCGACACGGGTCGACTGTGGCGTGAGGTAGCTCCGTTGCTCGTGGCCGGTGGCTACCGGGTAGCCGTACCGGATCTGCGAGGCTGCGGACGTAGCTCCAAACCCACCGCGACGCCGGCGTACGCGATGCAAGAACTCGTCTTCGACGTGGCCGCACTCGTCGAAGCACTCGGCGCACCGGTAACGTTGGTCGGTCACGACTGGGGTGCAAACTTGGCGTGGGCCACCGCGGCCTTTATGCCCCAGTTGGTCGACCGATTGGTCGCTCTCAGCGTTGGACACCCGACGGCCTTTCGCAGCGCCGGACTGGCCCAACAAATCAAAAGTTGGTACACCCTGCTGTTTTCCTTCGAGGGCCTGGCCGAGGAGTGGCTACGCAAGAACAACCACGAGGCACTGCGCCACTGGCTCGGCCACCCCGATGCCGACGCAGTTATTGCTGAACTCGAACGGGACAACCAGCTCTCAGCTCACCTCAACTGGTACCGAGCCAACATTCCGCCCTCGTCCTTCGTGGCCGAACCCCCAGTGTTACCAGCGATTCAGGCCCCCACACTCGGCATCTGGTCGACCGGTGACTTCGCACTGAGCGAGGGGCAGATGACCAACTCGGCGGCCTACTGTGCCAACGGATTTACCTACGAACGCATCGAGGGTCCGGGCCACTGGCTCCCGCTCGAAGAGCCAGCCGAAGTCGCACGTCGCATCCTGACCTTTCTTAAGTAGCCCCGGAGGGGTTACCGGCTGGTAAAAAGGACAGATGAGGATTGCCCTAATGCGAGAAACCCGAGTCGGTGAGACTCGGGTAGCCCTCACTCCCGAAGCAGTGAAGGCGCTCGTCGCCGACGGCTTCGAAGTGCAGGTACAAACGGGCGCCGGTGTTGCCGCCCACTTCACTGACGACCACTACAAGTCGGCGGGAGCCACGATCGAAGCGCACCCCACGGGTGACGCAACGTTCCGGGTGAACCCACCGACGCTGGCTGAGGCTCAGGACGTTCCGGAAGGGTCGCTGCACTTGTCCTTCCTGTCGCCCTTGCTGGCCAGCGACGTGGTCAAGGTACTGAACGACCGAAAGGTCACCATCGTGTCGTTCGACATGGTGCCGCGTATTTCGCGGGCCCAGTACATGGACGCCCTGTCGAGTCAGGCCACGGTGTCGGGCTACCGTGCTGCACTGGCCGGCGCGACCCACTTTGACCGCTTCTTCCCTCTCCTCACCACGGCCGCCGGAACTATTCGTCCGGCCAAGGTGCTGGTAATGGGCGTCGGTGTCGCCGGACTCCAGGCCATCTCGACGGCTCGCCGTCTCGGTGCCAAGGTTCGCGCCTACGACGTTCGTAGCGCCGCGAAGGAAGAGGCCGAATCGGCCGGTGCCGTCTTTGTCAAGCTCGGCGTAACGGCCGACGCCGCGGGTGGCTACGCCCGCGAGTTGACCGCCGAAGAGCGCGCCGAACAGCAGGCCGCCCTCGCCGGTGAAGTCGCCAATGCCGACATCGTCATCACGACGGCCGCCGTGCCGGGCCGCAAGGCGCCAATCCTGTTGACCCAGTCCATGGTCGAGGGAATGGGTGAAGGCTCAATCGTGATCGACATGGCCGCCGATGGTGGCGGTAACTGTGAACTCACCAAGGCCGGCGAAATCGTCGAGCACCAGGGAGTTCGCGTTGTCGGTCTCACCAACCCGCCCGCCGAGATGGGTGCGCACGCCAGCTTCATGTACGCCAACAACGTCCTGAAACTGTTCGCGCTCTTTGGTTCAAAGGGTCAGATCAACCCCGACTGGAACGACGAAGTTGTCGTCGGCAGCACCGTCGCCACTGGCGGCCACATAAACCACGCCCCGACCGCAGAAGCGCTCGGTGTCAGCCACAGCCCCATCGTGGCTCCGGTAAAGGAGACAGAGTAAATGGGTAACACCCTGTTGCAGTACTCAACTGTGCTGATTCTCAGCATCTTTGTTGGTGTCGAGATCGTGGCCAAGGTGCCCAGCATTCTGCACACGCCACTCATGAGTGGATCAAACGCCATCCACGGTGTCATCCTCGTCGGCTCCATGCTCATCTTGGGCTCGGCCAACACCTCAGCGGAAGAGATTCTCGGCTTTGTGGCCGTCATCCTCGCCACGTTGAACGTGGTCGGCGGATTTGTCGTGACGGACCGCATGCTCGAAATGTTTAAGGCCAAGCCCAAGGCTCCGGCCAAGACTGAGGAGAACGCATGAGTCGGACGACCTTGATCGACCTGCTGTACCTCGTCGCCGCGACGACATTCCTCATTGCCCTCAAGGGCCTCGGCAGCCCGAAGCGCGCCCGTTTGGGCAACGTGGTGGCCGCCGTTGGTATGGCGCTTGCGGTGGGTGCAACGTTCTTCCACCAAGACGCCAATGGCAAGGGTCTGGCCCACATCAACTTGATGGTGCTGGCCATGGCCATCGGTGCCATCGTGGCGGTCCCGGCCGCTCGATTCGTTCAGATGACGGCCATGCCACAACTCGTCGCAATCTTTAACGGAGTTGGTGGCGGCGCCGCGGCCCTGGTTTCGGTGACCGAATTCATCAAGTTGCGCAGCACCGAAAAGCCGGCCACGTACGTCGTGCTCGAAGTGCTGCTCGGTGTGTTGATCGGAACGGTTTCCTTCTCCGGTTCGGCAATCGCCTACGCCAAGCTCCAAGAGCTCATGACGGGTCGCCCCATCACGTACCCCGGCCAGCAAGTTATTAATGCCCTCTTCGGCGTTGGCTCGCTCGCCATCATCGTGATGCTGCTGATTTCGCCATCGACGATTCTGCTCTGGGTCCTGCTCGGACTGGCCTTCATCCTCGGTATTGCCTTCGTCTTGCCTATCGGTGGTGCCGACGTTCCCGTATTGATCTCGCTGCTGAACTCCTTCACCGGTCTCGCCGTGGCGGCCAGCGGTTTCACCATCGGCTCGAATCTGCTGATTGTGGCCGGAACCCTCGTGGGCGCCTCCGGTATCTTGCTGACTCGCATGATGAGTAAGGCCATGGGTCGTTCCCTCGCCAACGTGCTCTTCAGCGCCTTCGGCTCGGTCGTCACCGCGTCGGGTGACGGTGCCCGTGAAGACGGTCGCACCGTTCGTTCGGGCACTCCCGAGGACATTGGGGTGCTGTTGGCCTACGCCAGCAAGGTCATCATCGTCCCCGGCTACGGCCTCGCCGTAGCGCAGGCCCAGCACGTCGTTCGCGAACTGGCCGACGAATTGGAAAAGAAGGGTGTCGAAGTTTTCTACGCCATCCACCCCGTGGCCGGTCGCATGCCGGGTCACATGAATGTGCTGCTCGCCGAGGCCAACGTGCCGTACGAGAAGCTCAAGGAGATGGACGAAGCGAACTCCGAAATGTCGACCGCCGACGTTGCGCTCGTGGTTGGTGCGAATGACACCGTGAACCCGGCCGCCAAGGCCGACCCCAGTTCGCCGATCTACGGCATGCCAATCATCAACGCCGACCAGGCCGGCAGTGTCGTCTTCTTGAAGCGCTCAATGCGTCCCGGCTTTGCCGGTATTGAGAACGAGTTGCTGTTTGACCCGAAGACAGTCTTGCTCTTCGGTGACGCCAAGGACACGCTCACCAAGTTGGTTTCGGCTGTAACGAACAGCTAAGTCAAAAAGGCCGCCCCGTTCCGGCGCCAGAGCACCAGCTCGGGTGACCCGCGGGGCGGCCTTTTGCTGGGTGGCTACTTCGTTAGTTCGTTGAGGCGCTCGACGACGTGCGCGTCGAGCGACGTGGCGGCTGCGACGTTGGCCGCCACCTGGGATGGATTCGAAGCGCCGGCAATGACCGAACTGACCTGGGGGTGGCTGAGCAGCCAAGAAAAGGCCAGCGTCAACACGGGAGTATTGATCTCCTTGGCGTAGGCGTGAACGCGTCTCGCTTGCTCCACCATGTCGTCGCCGAGCCAGTGGCTACGGCGATTCTCGGGCATGGTCGAGAGGCGGCTTCCTTCGGGCGGGGCTTCGCCTGGGACGAACTTGTCAGTCAGCATGCCGTTGGCCAGTGGGTAGTAGGGGAGAAGGCCGAGTCCTAGTTCATCGCAGGCCGCGAGCACGCCGTCCTCAGGCTCTCGCGAGAGCAGCGAGTACTGGTTCTGTACCGAGCGGAAGGGCCGACCGCCCTTGGCGGCCGTCGTGGCGTTATGCAGGCCGGCGGCGTCAAAGTTGGAGCAGCCGAACTCGCGGATCTTGCCCTTCTCAACGAGCGTCTGCAGTGTGGCGATCGTGTCCTCAAGGGGTGTGGCGGCGTCGGGGAAGTGGAGTTGGTAGAGGTCGATGTAGTCGGTGTCGAGACGCTGCAGCGAAGCCTCGCAGGCCGCCTCGATGTAGGCGGGGCTGGCGCTCCACTTGATGGCGGGGAAGCGATCGTCAAGACCCATACCGAACTTGGTGGCGATCGTGACCTGACCACGCCGGGCACCGAGGGCTCGGCCCAGCTGGAGTTCAGACTTAGTTTCGCCGTAGGTGTTGGAGGTGTCAAAGAGGGTCACGCCGTGGTCCAGCGCCGCGTGCACGACGGCGTCGGTGCCGGCCTGATCGAGACGAAGGCCGAAGTTATTACAGCCAATTCCGACTTCCGAGACGGTGAGTGAACCTAGTGAGCGCTGCTGCATGGACACCTACTTTCAAGTTGGCTCAAGTGTACGGGCGGTGAGTTCGGGGTCGCCTTTAGGGTGACCTACGTGAACTCAGTCAACGCTGAGGGAGCCCCTCGCTACTACGGACGCCCTCTTCCCACTCCTAGCCGCTTCCAACTCGCCCAGCGCGGTTGGCGTATCGCGCGCGCCTTTGTGCCTCGAGTGGGACCAGTGGCGCTGCGTCAACTCCGCACGGCCTCCAAGGGGCCGCTCGACGCGGCCCTCTTTGCTAAGCCCCTGCGCGAGTCGTTCGAAAAGGTGGGCGGAACGTTCGTCAAGTTTGGCCAAATTATTGCCTCGTCGCCCGGCCTCTTTGGCGAAGAGTTGGCCAACGAGTTCCGCTCGTGTCTCGACACCGGTCCCGTGGTGGCTATTGAACAAGTGCGGGCCATTGTTGAAGAGGAGCTAGGTCGTTCCATCGAGGAGGTCTTTGCCACCTTTGATCCCACGCCCATTGGACGCGCATCAATTGCGGTCGTGCATCGCGCCACGCTCCACGACGGAACTGAGGTGGCTGTCAAGGTCTTGCGCCCCGGTATTGATCAGTTGGTGGCCACCGATCTCGATTTGATGCAGCCAATGTTTGACATTCTGGTCAAGCAGACTGGGGCTCAGCTGGCCGGAGCCACCCTCCAGCAGCTCGACGGCCTGCGCGTCCAGATCGGCGAAGAGCTCGACCTACGAAATGAAGCGCGCGCCCTGGTCCACTTTCGTCACCTGACTGACGAGTCGGAGCTTGATCTCATCGCCGTACCCCGTCCCTACCCGGAGTTTTCTGGGCGGAATGTCTTGACGATGGAGTTTCTCGACGGCGTGGCAATTGACGATCTCAGCAAGGTCGAGGCCCTCGGGCTCGATCCCGCACCGGTGCTTGAGCAACTGATTCGTGGTTTTTTCACCATGACGGTTCGATGGGGCACCTTTCACGGAGACGTGCACGCCGGCAACTTGTTGATGTTGCGCGATGGTCGAATCGGCGTCATTGACTGGGGCATTGTCGGCCGACTCGACGCCGCGACCCACCGATTCTTCACCAAGATGTTGAGTGCCGTACTGGGCGACGAATCGGCGTGGCGCGAGGTTACCGATTTCATCATTGGCAACTACGGGACGGCGATTCGCGAAGCCATGGGTATGGATGACGAGCAGCTCGCCCAGTTCATGCGCATGATGATTGAGCCGATTCTGCTGCGCCCCTTCGGCGAAGTCTCCTTCGCCGAAATGATGAATATGACCCAGGTGCAGGTCGCCCAAGCCAACGGCGTGGAGTGGCAGCACCAGAGCTGGCGCCAACTCTTTCAGCGCATTCGGATGCAGCGCAAACTCCACCGTATGGCCGTGGCCGGCGGCGGCCTCATGACCGAGTTTGACCGGGGTAACTTCCTGCTCGGCAAGCAGCTCATGTATTTCGAGCGCTACGGCCGTCTCTATCTGGCCGATCGTGCCATCTTGTCGGACCGTCCCTTCCTCGAAAAACTGCTGGCCGACTACGCCACTGATGAGAGCGCCTAGCCCGATACGCTGAAGGGGACTCAAGTTCTCTAAAGGAGACCCCGTGAAAGTTGTCGTTGACTTCGACCTGTGCGCCAGCAACGCCGTGTGCATGAGCATCGCCCCCGAAATCTTTGAAGTGCGCGATGACGGTTACCTCTACATCCTGAACGAAAACCCCGGTCCCGAGCTCGAAGAGAAGCTCCGCGACGCCGTCAACGGCTGTCCGACCGGTGCCATCAGCATTGGCGAATAAGTCGTGACCGCGACTCGCGTCCGGTTCGCACCAAGTCCCACGGGGTACTTCCACGTTGGATCGGCCCGTTCCGCGCTCTTTAATTGGTTCGTAGCGCGTCAAGCCGACGACGGCGTCTTCTTGCTGCGTATCGAAGACACTGACGCCGACCGCAACCGTGAAGAGTGGGTCGACGGCATTGTTGAAGCCATGGAGTGGCTGGGTCTTCATGCCGACGAGGGCCCGTTTCGCCAAAGCGACAATGCGCCGGCCCACCAGGCCGCTATCGACCAACTCTTCGCCGGCGGCTACCTCTACTTCTGCGACTGCACAGGTGATGCCGTGCAGTCGCGCAAGGGTGACAACAAGACCCCCGGATACGACGGCTTTTGCCGAGACCGAGGCCTCGAGCGATCGGCCACAACGGGTATTCGATTTAAGACGCCGCTCGAGGGTGGCACCACGGTGCGTGACCTCATTCGTGGCGACGTGGAGTTCTCCCACTCAGTCATTGATGACTTCATCATTGCCAAGTCGTCGGGCGCCGTCCTCTTCGCCCTGGCCAACGTGGTTGATGACCGCAACGACCGCATCACGCACGTCATTCGTGGTGAAGAGCACTTGCCCAACACACCCAAGCAGATTCTTCTCTGGGAGGCCCTCAACGCCGTAACGGGCGTCGCGACGCCGACCCCCGTCTACGCCCATCTGCCCCTCCTCGTCAATGAGCAGCGCAAGAAGCTTTCGAAGCGCAAAGATCCCGTGGCCACCGAGCAGTATCGCGACGAGGGATACCTCCCCGAAGCCTTTGTGAACTACTTAGCCCTGCTGGGCTGGTCGCCTCGAGGTGATGAGGAGAAGGTCCCCGTAGCGCAACTCATTGCTGAGTTCCGTCTAGAAGACGTCTCGCACTCACCGGCCTTCTTTGATGTCAAGAAGCTCCAACACCTAAACGGCGAATACATTCGCGAGATGCCCCTCGAGCAGTTCATTGCCCATTCAATGCCGTGGGTGAGCCCAGATCCGGCGGCGTGGTCGCCATCCGCGCTGTCGCTGCCGTGGCGTCCGGAGCAGTTTGATTACGAGCGGTACGCGACGATTGCGCCGCTCGTGCAAGAACGAATCAGTCTGATGAGCGAAATCGCACCCATGATTGACTTCCTCTTTCTTCCCGAGCCACCGATGGACGCCGAGGCATTCGCCAAGTCAGTCGCGAAAGACGAAACGGCCCGAGTCATTCTTCGCGAACTTGCCGCTGAACTTTCGACAACTTCGTGGGATCGCGACACCCTGCACGCATGCGTGGTCGGCGTGGGCGAACGTCACGAGTGGAACCTGAGAAAGACGCAAGCACCCGTGCGCTGTGCCGTAACGGGCAAGTTGGTCGGGCCACCGCTCTTTGAGTCGATGGAGCTACTCGGTCGAGACGAAACGATTCGACGAATCGTGGATGCGGCGGAGCGTGCCTCGTGATCTTTGGACCCTTCAAGTTGATTTTGAAGATTATTTCGCTCTTTCTCAGCATCGTGATCTTGTATTTCGCCTTTGGCTTTGTCCAGATCTGGATGGCCGGACGTGAACACTCGCACCGTCCGAGCGATGCCATTCTCGTCTTTGGAACCCGACAGAACAACTGCGTGCCCTCACCAACCTTGGCTGGGCGTCTCGACGAGGCGGTTCGTCTCTACAACCTGCACCTCGCTCCGTGGGTTGTCGTCACGGGATTCAAGCAGCCCGGAGACGTCTGCACGGAGGCACAGGCCTCGGCCCGCTATCTGATTCAGCACGGCGTTCCCGCTCGAGTCATCTTGCAAGGGGCCGGAACTGATACCTGGCAAAACGTCTCAACGACAATGGCGGTGATGAACGCCCACCAGATTCACTCGGTGCTCGTCGTTTCGGACACGTTTCATGTCTATCGCTGCACCCAAATCGCCAAGGCCCAGGGCCTTGACGCGGTGCCGAGTGCCACCACCACCAGCTTCGTTAAGGGGTCGCACCTCCTGACCTACTACCTCGGCGAGACCTTTCGCGTTGGAATTGCACGCATTGTGGGCTATCAGCGCTTGAGTCAGTGGACGGCGACGGCCCGCGAGGTAGTTCCCGTCAAGAACTGACCCGAACGGAGACCCTGTTCGCATCGGTTAGAATGGACTCTGCCCTTCGGGGGTGGTGTAATTGGCAACACAAGTGGTTCTGGTCCATTTATTCAGGGTTCGAGTCCTTGCCCCCGAGCGAACAGCAGTACGAAGTCCGGTAGGATGAAGTGCTGCTTTACATGGTCCCATCGTCTAGTGGCCTAGGACACCACCCTCTCAAGGTGGATGCACGGGTTCGAATCCCGTTGGGACTGCCACATGCCCTATGGGGAGTTCCGTCATTCTCGCGCCAAAGTAAAGCGTTAGTGACGGGGCTAAGGGACGAGATCATTTATTTAGCCCGCGGTTGCCGATGCTGCAACGGGGCACTACCTCTTGCAGCGCGATGTATTCGAGGTGATTAGCCCTCTACCTCGGGCGGCTGAGGGGAAATCGCCATCAAACCTTGGAGTCGGCGCATGGCGTCATCCATCGTGCCGAGGTTGCCATCAAGGAAAAGCACGTTGCCCTTGCCGTCTTTGGCTACGTCACGGATTGTTTCGGTCCACAAGGTCAGGGCGAGCACCCCAGAACCCACTCCGGAGTTTTCGAGCAACCGTGCTGAGTCCGAAAGGCCTTGGGCGAGAGCAGTTCGAAAATTTGCGAGACCCTCACCACGCAACTTGGCCGCCGTGGCTTCGTTCTCTGCCGCGATGCGAATGGCGGCTCCTTCCGCTTCGGCCTGCTTAGTGCGAGTGATGAGGAGTGCCTGGCCTTCGAATTCGGCCGCCCGCTGAGCATTTGTCGCGGCCACGACTCGACTCATGGAGGTCATGACTTCTTGGTCAAAGCTGATGTCGTTGATTGCGAGGTCGAGCAGGCTATAACCCCAGCCCGCTAGCTGTTCATTGAGGCTCTCTTTCGCGTGGCTGGCAATTTCGGTGCGCAGGCCCAGGACTTCGGCCTGCTTCTTGGTGGCCACAAACTCGCGAACCGAAGCTTCAACGGCGGAGGTCATGGCCGTTGTGAATGCGCGAGCGTCGATGAACTTGAATGCAACGAGCTGGATTGTTTCGGCGTGGTGATCGGAGACCGTGAAAATAATGGTCGCTTTGAAGTGAACGGCGGCTTGGTCGCTCGTGATAGCGGCAAACTCCAGCTGGGACGTCTGGTTCTGGACAGGCACCTTCCAACGCACTTTTTCAATGAGAGGGATGACGAGATTAAGTCCTGGATTTATGACTCGTCGATACTTACCAAACAGGGTGACAACGCCGACGTGCGCCTGGTCGATAGTGCGCAAACCGGTGGCGATTATCACCACGAGAAGGATGACAGCCAAAGTAATCAGGCCGGAAATGGTGCTGCTCATTAAATGCTCCTCGTCGACATTGACGCGTTAGTTCTCTTTGATTCCACAATACGCCCAATGAGAGAGAACTAACGAACGGAAATTCAAGTTCTTCCGAGCCAACCAATCTTGTCCGGTCCAGTTGGTCGCTGAAATTGAGCTCAACTCGATTTCGTCATGGTCGAATGCAACTGACAAGCCGATCACTGGACTCTGGCGTGTCATTCTTGCTGGGTGGGCGACATTCCCTTTGGCGCCTATGGGCTGTCATGCCGAGATTCTTGAAACCAGACTGCTCTAATGTTCGACCCGGTTCCACAATGGGCCCGCTGGGACTGCCAAAAATCAGTGACGAACCATCGGGAATCGAGACTGCCTGAATTCTTTGTCATAGGTCAGTATCAGCATTGAGGCATGATAAAAGAACGTTACGTCTTGGACGGTGAGTCGCTTGTTTCGCTAGCGGAACTCAAAGGTCACCGAATTGGTTTCGTGGGATCTCCGACGTCAGAATTTAGAGATTCCTGGAAAACTTGGGGACAAAACATCGTGATTGAGGTAGGCGACCGCGACTACCTCTTTGGCGCCGAGGAAACCATGAGCACGCTCGAGGCGGTGGCGATGGATATTCCTCAGTTCTGGGCTAGAAGCTCCGAGGAGTTCCAGGGTGCCATCGCCGGCTTCCCTCGATTTGATTGGTGGAAGGGACTTGTTGTCGATCACGTCCTTATTGCGCGAGATACTTACGCTTTCAGCATCCCGGCGCAATCTGGCGAGATTGTTATGGACCGTGCAATCATTCTGGTTACTGAGCGCAAGACCATCTCGATATCAGTTGTTGAAGCCCATGATGGAGCGGGCCTTCTTCTTGCGCACGAACCCACTGTCGCTGGGCGCCTCGGCATTTTTACGCAGCCCGCGGCAAGAGATCTGGCCTGGGTGGACAACATGGAGCACTCGCGTCAAATCCTCAGACTCGAAGACTTGAGGACTCAATCATGAACTTCACTTTCACTGTTGAAGAGTTGGCCAGCATTCGCACTCTGTTCGGAGTAAAGGTGCTGGAGGTCAGGACGGCGCATCCTTGGTTTACTCAGATTGGCTGGCATGGTTCTCGGCGGTGTGACCTCATTACCGAGAATGGTGCAATTGGACTCCGAGCTTCATTGGTGGAATTCCCTCATGAACGAGCGGTAGGAGAGTTGACGCAATTGTCTGTAATCGGCAACGCCGACACCGTACCTTGGCCTCTCGCTGATCACAAGGGTTATGAACGGCGTAGCCATCGCAGCGTCGTTCTGAATCAAGAAATCGTTGGAGCACGAGTCATCCAGGAGACTGTTTGGCTGAAAGACAACGACAAGGAGTTGCTCAGGTTTAAGCGTGATCTCGGATTTTTCTTGATAACTAGAGGAGCCAATCAGCTGTCCGCACTTGATACGGATGATGAATGGACGGAAATCGATGGTGAAGATCCAACCGCAAACCTGTACTTCGGAGCAACGGCACACCAGACTCATGTCGAAGTAGATGTCAGATTGCTCGGGGCTACCGAGTCTCGTTTTGGGATTCACTGTTTCCCGGGCAATGGCATTGTCGATGTTCGACTGGGAGAAACACTCCATCACCGTCTAAGCAGCGTGGAAGTCTGACCCCGGTGCCGAGAGCTTGAATGAGATATCATTAGATATCTCAATCAAAGAAGGTTCTATGGCAGACATCCTGATTCGAGACATTCCGGAAGACGTGCTGATCGCCATCGATACTGCGGCTCGCACTCTGGGGCTCTCGCGTACTGAATACCTCCGGCGGACCTTGGCTGGTGAACGCCGACTTCGCACCACGGTGACGGTCGGGGACCTGACGAAGTTTGCTTCGACATTCGAAGATTTGGCTGATTCAGATGTCATGGAACGGGCGTGGCGGTGACCGAATGGTTGATCGACAAGTC
>CANGMP010000004.1 GCA_947455165.1 Acidimicrobiaceae bacterium
ACCCTTGAGCGCAATGCACCCAAGCGTGTTGATTAGCTGACGTCTGGAAAGTAACAATGCCGGCCGAGCCAACGGTTCAATCGGCATTGTTGCTTCTACCAATATCACCTAGGGGCGCTCAAGGACGCAACCACGCGACGGTTTGCCGTTGTCGTCGGGGTTGGCATTATTCCTCCTGGTCCTGGTCCTGGTCATGGTCCTGGCGGGGCGACCGCAGTTCGACTGGCGAGCGCATCACGAAAGAGTGGTGTGGACTCACCCGCGGGCTAGGAATGTTCGGTGATACCCTCACACTCGTAGCCACTTGAGGAGTTGTTATGACCGAACATGTTGATGGGCAGATGCCAGATTTTGCCGACGTTGAAGGTTCCGGCGTCGCACACCGCGTTCTCGGCACCACGATGCCGGTCCTCGAGGTCGCTCTCGAAACTGGGCAAAACGTCATTTCGCAAGGTGGAGAACTCTCCTGGATGACATCGACCATTCAAATGTCCACCTCCACATCGGGCGCCGGTAGTTCGGGCGTTATGGGCGTCTTGAAGCGAGCGGTCGCTGGCGGAACGTTGTTCATGACCGAGTTCACGGCCGTTGGTGGTCGGGGCGTTGTCGCTTTTGCGACCAAGATGCCCGGCCATATCAAGGCCATCGCGGTTGACTCAACCCGTGAGTACATGGTGTCGCGACACGGCTTTATGGCGGCGACGCCAGGCGTTTCACTCAATGTGGCCTTTCAGCAAAAGCTCGGCACCGGCATCTTCTCGGGCAATGGCTTCATCCTGCAGCGAATTTCGGGTTCCGGCACTGCTTGGATCGAACTCTCTGGCGAGCTCGTCACGTACGACCTAGCCCCCGGCGAAGTCATGAAGGTTCACCCCGGACACGTCGGACTCTTTGAGGCATCGGTCTCGCTCGACATTGAACGAGTCAAGGGCATCAAGAACATGCTCTTCGGTGCGGACACACTGTTCCTCGCCAAGCTGACCGGCCCCGGCAAGGTCTACCTCCAGACACTCACGCTCCCAGGTCTGGCGCACGCGATTAGTCCCTATATCGCCACGGGGGAAGGGCCGACCGCAAGCGGGCCCGGAGGTCTGCGCATCAATCTCGGCGGCTTTACGGGTTGACTTGCGGCGATTCCTCCACGAGGTAGCGCTGAATAATTCGCCCGGAGCGAGCAAAGGCTTCGGCGAGACCGAGTCCCGCTAAGGCGCATACGCCCGTCGAGGCCAGCGATGCGTCGTGCAGGTTCAGATTGGCTTCGAGCGAACGCAGGGCGATGAGCAGTCCCACGAGGCCATATTCGAGTCCGCTGCGCCGCAAGACAACAGACTTGATGTCTCGGCGAACACTTACCAACATGACCTTCGCACGTTGGAGTCCAATGATGATGCCGACGCACCCACCCAGCACGGCGGCTGGAATATGCCACCCATCACTTGCAAGGAGTCGCCACAGCGCTGGTGCAATGACGATGAGACTCACGAGGGGATCGAGGACTGTAATAGCGATGTGTCGAATTCGCTGGCCCGCAGAGATGGTGACGTCTTTGCTGGCGCGTCGACTGCGGGCCACCAAGACAGCTATCACGAGCAGCGCAAAGAGGGCCAGGGTCGACGTTGCGGACGTTTGGGACGTCGAGGTCGAATGCATCACCCGAGTGTAGGGAAGTCTCCTTTGGGTTCTCCGGGCCAGAGCCAGCCCTCTAACCTCGTACGAGAGTTCGAGGAGCCCCGTGGAAACTGCCCCCAAAGCCGTCAAGTTTTTGTCGTCAGTGAGCGACCGATCAATGGTCGCCATCGTGTTTGTCATGGCGATGTTCATGGACATCATGGACGGAACAATTGTCAACACGGCTCTCCCCGCGATTGGCAATGACTTTCATCACGGCTCACCCACCGATGTCGCTTGGGTCGTGCTCGGCTATCTGATGTCGCTGGCAATTTGGATTCCCGCTTCGGGCTGGCTGGGGGATCGGTTTGGCACAAAGAAGGTTTTCCTCTTCGCCCTCTTTGTGTTCACGGTTACCTCCATGCTCTGTGGCACGGCCCAGTCAATTGACCAGTTGACGTTCTTTCGATTCCTTCAGGGCATCGGTGGCGGCATGATGACGCCAGTCGGCACCGCCATGCTCTACCGCGAATACCCGCCAGCCGAACGAGCCAAGGCTGGCGCTCTGCTCTCTATCCCCACGCTCTTGGCTCCGGCGACGGGACCGGTGCTCGGTGGCTTTATCACCGATGGATTGGGTTGGCGTTGGATTTTCTTTGTCAATCTCCCCTTCGGCATCATTGCCTTTGTCATTGGAGCCCTACGGCTCAAGGAGTACCAACACCACGCCGCCGGAAAGTTCGATCCGGCAGGTTTCTTGCTGTCGGCATTTTCACTCGGTGCCATTTTGTACGGTCTAAACCAAGTGGAGCTCTACGGCTGGAGTTCGAGTCGCGTCACGACGTCACTTCTCCTAGGCGTCATTTTGGGCGTCGCCCTCATTGTCGTAGAGAATCGCAAGGAGGAACCAATTTTGGCGCTCCGTCTTTTTCGAGAACGCGTCTTTGCGGTCACCAATATCACCTCGATCTTTGCCACAGCGAGCTTCTTTGGCCTCGTACTCGTGATGCCCCTCATGCTCCAAGGTGTCCGCGGCCTCTCGCCAACCACGTCAGGACTCACGACCTTCCCTCAGGCCGTAGGCGTGATCATCATGAGCCAGGTGGCTCGCAAGCTCTACCCGAAGTTCGGGCCGCGTCGACTCGTTGCCATCGGCCTCGTGGTGGCCGGGCTCGTTATGTTGACCCTGCTGTGGACGACGCCAGACTCCAGTCTCTGGATTTATCGAATCATCCTCTTTAGTCGCGGACTGTGCTGGGCCTTCGTCTTCATTCCGCTCCAGGCCGCAGCGTTCTCTCAGATTCCACCTGTTGACACCGGCCGGGCCAGCGCCCTCTTTTCGACGCAGCGTCAAGTGGCAAGCTCGCTCGGTATCGCTGTGTTGATATCAGTCTTGATGGCGCAGATCAATAAGATCCCAACGCACGCCAGCTCGCTGGCCGCGGCCTATGACGCCTACAAGGTGCCGTTCTTTTGGACCTGCATGTTCGCATTCATAGGCGCGGTCACCGCTTGGTTTATCGATGACCGAAAAGTCTTGGCCGTCTTTCGACCACCGTCTAACTAGCTACTAAAGCGACCGGTACCACCGGCCGAATAGGCGCTTTCGGCGTGCTGCGAAAGGTCGAGACCCTTCAACTCGTCCTCCTCCGAAACACGCAAGCCCATGGTGTGCTTGATGACTTGAGCGATGACCCAGGTCGCTCCAAAGGCAAAGGCTGCACTGACGGATGCCGCGAGTAGTTCGGTCAACATGAGGTGAATGCCACCGCCGTAGAAGAGGCCATCGGACCCGGCGCTGTTAACCGCCTTTGACGCAAAGAGCCCGAGAAGCACCATGCCGATTACGCCACCGACGCCGTGTACACCTAGGACGTCGAGTGAATCATCGATGCCTAGCTTGAACTTCATGCGAACAGCCTTGGAGCAGGCCAAGCCAGCCAACAAGCCAATGATCAACGCGGCGTAGGGCGGAACGAATCCCGCGCACGGGGTGATGGCGACCATGCCCGCTACGGCGCCTGAGGCCGCGCCGAGGGTCGTGGCGTAGTGCTCGGTGGAGCGTTCGTAGATGAGCCAGCCAATAAGTCCCGTCGCGGCGGCGAGCTGTGTGTTGAAGACTGCGCTCACCGCGACGTTGCTCACGCCGAGCGCCGAACCGCCGTTAAAGCCCAACCAACCGAACCAAAGGATGCCGAGTCCCAAGAGCGAGAGTGGCACTGAATGCGGCGTCATTGAGTCTCGTGGCCAGCCTCGACGAGCACCGAGCACCAACACGACCGCCAACGTGGAAAAACCGGAGTTGATCTCGACGACCGTGCCGCCGGCGAAGTCGAGCACGCCGCGTTGCGCCAACCAGCCGGTGGGGCTGAAGATCCAGTGAGCGAGTGGCGCATAGACGAGAAGGGTCCAGGCGCTGATCAGTACGACGAACGACGTGAACTTGATGCGATCGGTGGTGCCACCACTGATGAGAGCAGCCGTGATGATGGCGAACATCATTTGGTAGAGCAGAACGGCGAGTGGAGAAGCATGGACGCCCGCGAGACCGGCCAGTGACGTGGGGATATGTGTAAATCCCGCGAGAGAGAAGTCGCCCAAAAGTCCAGCACCGAGGTCAGGGCCAAAGGCCCAGCTCCCTGCAATGAGAACCCAAAGAACGGTTACCACGGCCATGGCCGCCAGGCTGTTCATCATGATGGCCAGCACGTTCTTGCTGCGGACCATGCCGCCATAGAACAGCGCGAGGCCGGGGGTCATAAACAAGACGAGGGCGGCTGAAACAATGACCCAGAGGGTGTCGGTGGTATTCACGAGTTTTCCTAGATGGCGTCGGTGCCGCGCTCGTTGGTTCGAACGCGAACAATAGTTTCGAGCGTGGTGACCCAGACCTTGCCATCACCAATGGATCCGGTGGCGGCGTTGGAGACAATGTTGTCGACAACTTCGTCGACGCGAGATCCTTCCACCACAATCTCGAGTTTCAGCTTGGGGACGAAGTCGATTTCATACTCGGCGCCACGGTAGACCTCAGTGTGTCCGCGCTGGCGGCCAAAGCCGTGCACTTCGGTGACGGTAAGACCATCAACTCCAATGGACTTAAGTCCGGCCTTTACGTCATCAATCTTGAATGGTTTGATAACGGCGGTAATCAGCTTTAGTTCCATGTCCCCCTAGACCTTCCTACGGCCCTCTAAAGATAGAGCAGATTTCAGGGAATCTCGCAGGGGCATCCCGCGGCCGAGGGGGCACAATTTCTACGATTGCGTTGTGGGAGACATCGTCGTCTGTCACGTATGAGAGGGAAACTCCATGTTTAAGAAATTCACTGCCGAGTTACTCGGCACCGCAATCCTGGTTTACATCGCTTGCGGCACCGCAGTGTTGACACTGGGTTCATGGCACAGTGGCTTTGGAACTGGCGCGGGCATCATTGCCACCAGCCTGTCCTTCGGTCTCGTGCTGGCTGGCCTGGCCTACGCAATTGGTCCAGTGTCAGGCGCGCACGTTAACCCGGCGGTGACGCTCGGTGTACTCGTGGCCAAGCGAATGACCTTGCAAGACGCACTCGGGTACTGGGTGGCTCAGTTTGTCGGTGGCATTGCCGGTGCCGCCGGTCTATGGGCCACGCTGAACCAGTCGTCGCTGTGGGACAAGTCCATTGGGCTCGGCGCCGACGGCTTTGGGAAGCAGTCAATGATCAATATCTCGGCGACGGGCGCCTTCATTGCTGAAGTTGTGCTCACTGCGGTATTTGTCTACGTCATCTTGGTGGTTACCGGAAAGCAGGGCCCCACGGCCGTGGGTGGTCTGATCATCGGTCTCACCTTGACGCTCGTCCACCTGTTCGGTATCGCCGTGACCGGCACCTCAGTCAATCCGGCTCGTTCATTCGGGCCGGCTCTGATGTTGGGCGGCACTGCGTTGAGCCAGGTCTGGCTCTTCTTGGTGGCTCCGCTGGTTGGTGGCGTCATCGCGGCGCTGCTCAATGGATTCTTGAACGAGCGCGACTAAGTCTCAAAAGACCCACGCCGGCTCCTGTCACTGGGGCTGGCGTGGGTCTTTTTGCTGTCCGCCTGGCTGGCCAATTATCCGTTAGTTTTTGGCTATGAAGAAAGCTCCACTGCTGGCCGCGGTTGCCACGCTCGTTTTGTCGCTCGGGACTTCGGTAGCGCACTCATCAATTAACGCGCACGCCACTGCCCCGACGCAGGTTATTTCTGTTACGCACACGCCGACGCCACCCAAGGGTGCCAACGACGAATATCGCTGTACGTGGTTCGACCCCCACTTTGCGAGTAACCAGTTCATGACGAAGGCCGAATTCATCGCGGACACGAGTAAGTCTCAGTCTGCGACCCGCGAGCTCCACCACGCAATCGCCTACATCGCCACTCCGTCGGTCGTAGCCCAGGTCAAGGCACTCGACTCCAAGGGCACCAAGGGCTGGACCTGCTTTTCTTCACCGCTTGGCGCAACTTCACAAGCAGGATTGACCGCGTTGCCGTGGCTCTACGGCTGGTCGCCGGGTCACGGCGCCGATGCGATGGACGCAGGGTATGGCGTGTTGATTCCGGCTGGCTCCATCATTGTGCTCCAAGTTCACTACAACGCCCTCGCCGGCAAGAAGTCAGTTACCTCGAACCTCCGTTTGTGGACTGAGGCAGCCGCTGGATCGTCTCGAGTGTCGCTTACCAGCCGTCAATATGTTGCGGCTCCTGATCTTCCTTGCGTCGCGCCCTATAACGACGTGAAGAAGTACCCCCTCTGCAACCACACGGCATCTCTGGCCGACTTGGCGAAGCGTTTCGGTGACTCGGCCCGCTCCTTTACCCAGTTGCTAGAGGCCGTCTGTAACAGTGGCCCACTGCCCACGACTTCATCCTCTCCTCACGCCACGTCAGCAACCTGCTCGTGGCGGTTCAACGAAAACACGCCGGTCACGATTCACCGAGTGTGGCCACATATGCACATGCTGGGTCGAACCTTCACAATGGTTCTCTGTCACCAAGACGCGACATGCTCTCCAGCTAACGCGCAGACGCTGGTTGTGGTTCCGTCGTACAACTTTGACAACCAGTTTGGTTACGACCTGGCGACCCCCACGACGATGACCAAGGGCGACTACGTCAAGGTGACATGCACCTACGACCCGAGTCTGCGGAAGCTAAACCCGCAGACGAAGAACTTGGCTCCTCGCTACATCACGTGGGGCGATGGATCAAGTGACGAGATGTGCCTCGGCACCCTGGTGGTCAGTTCGGGGGCGAACAGCTAAAGCTTCGAGCGATACCGAGCGCCGTGGTGCTGCTCGGTGCAGTTGGTCGTGCCGTTTTCGCTTGCGCAGCTGTCGCAGAGCAAGATCAGCTGGCGACAAGCCAAGTTGGCACAGTTGTAGTACTGACTGGTTGGGGTTGAGCAACGTTCGCACGAACTAATCAGCGTCGTGTCGGGGCCAAACTCTTGGTTCATACGCCCATCAAAGATGTAGAGCGAACCCTCCCAGAGCCCCTGGTTACCAAAGGTCTCGCCGTACCGCACGATACCGCCATCGATTTGATAGACCTCAGAAAAACCGCGCTTGATCATTAGCGCACTGAGTACTTCGCATCGCACGCCACCGGTGCAGTAGGTGACGATCGGCTTGTCTTTGAGGTGGTCGTAGGCACCGCTGTCGAGGACTCGAACAAAGTCGTGTGTTGTCTCGACGGCCGGAACGATGGCGTTGCGAAATCGTCCAATCTGCGCCTCAAAGGCGTTGCGCCCATCGAAAAAGACGACGTCGTCACCGCGCCGTGCCACGAGGTCGTTTACCTCGGCCGGAGCTAAGTGGCGTCCACCATTGCGGACGCCGTTCTCGTCGACGTCGTGCTCGCCTGGTGCACCAAAGGAGACCAGTTCTTCGCGCACCTTCACCGAGAGTCGCGGGAAGTCGTCGCCAGTGCCCTCGGACCATTTGAAGTCAATGTCTTTGAAGCCCGGCCACTGTTTGGTCGCCTTGATGTACTTCTTGATGGCGCTCAGCGGCCCGCCGACGGTGCCATTGATGCCGTGGTGCGAGAGGATGATGCGACCCTTGAGCCCGAGGCTGTCACAAAGGGTCCACTGCCATAAACGAATGGCTTCGGGATCAGTGAGCGGCGTGAAGCGGTAGTACAGAAGAATCTTTTGTGGCTCCACGACTCAATATTACGAAGAATCATCCGGTACCGGAAAAGCAAGAACCCCCGCCGGTTGCCCGACGGGGGTTCTTGAGAACTCCGTGACTAGCTAAGCCACGACGGGATTGGTGCAATCTTCGCCGTCGACTTCACCAGTGGTGAGGTGCTCAGGGGGCCGTCGCCGGTGGTGTAAATCTGTCCACCTTCGGCCACCGTGGTGTCGGTGCCGTTGACAACCTTGACGATGTAACCACCGTTGAGGCCCTGGTGGTTCGAAGCGCTGTAGTCCAGCGCCACGAGGGCTGGGGTGGCAAATCCGTTCTGGGTGACCATGGCGGCAACAACGCCGGCGCGCGTCGGAGTGGCACCGTTCAGCTGCTTGAGCACCTGAAGGAATGCAACACCCCAGGCGGTGCCGTACTGCATGTTGGCGTCAATGACCGACTTGCTGGTGAGGCTAGGAAAGTCGGTCTTGTCAGCGAGGAGAACCTTCTTGATCCACGCGTTCCACGGGTTCTTGGTGTCCTTCGAAGCCGGGAGGAAGGTGAACGTAATGGCGTTCACTTCGTTGGTCGACTTCACGGTCTGGGGGTCAGCGCCAACGCCCGAGATGACGAACTGTGGCTTGTAGCCCAGGCTCTTTGCGGCGTCGAGGATGATCTTGGTGGCCGGTGGCACGGTGTCGAGAACGACAACCTTGGCCTTGTCGGTCTGAAGCTTGCGAACGAGGGTCGTGAAGGCAGCCTTGTTGAAAGCAACGTCAGAAGCTTCGTAGGTCAAGCGGTCTGCCGTCGGAATGGTGAGCCCACCATTCAAGAGGCCCTGGAGGCCATCGGCGCCAAAGTCGTCGTGCTGGCCAATGACGCCAATCGACTGACCCTTGAACTTGGCCTTGATGTAGTTAGCCAAGATCTTCCCCTCGACCAAGTAGCTGGGCTGGAAGCCGAACAGCATTGGCCAGGTCGTGGGGTGGTCCCAGTCCTTGGAGCCGGAGTTCACGAAGAGCTGCGGAACACCGTTGTTGTTGAGGTAGTTGCGGACGAGGTCCTGAGTGCCAGTGCCGAGTGAACCGACGGTCGCAAAGACGTTCTGGTTCTCAACGAGGTCCTGGGTCTGGGCAACGGTGCCGTTGGGGCTGTTACAGCCAAAGAGACCGACGAAGTTGTAGCAGTCGTCCTTCAAGATGAAGTTGACCTTCCAACCATTGACGCCACCCTTGGCGTTGATGTACTTAAAGACTGCGTTGGCAGCCTTGGCTACTTCGCTGTAACCGGGAGCAGCGATACCAGACAGTGGCACGGTTGCACCGATGGTCACAGTGTGGGTGGTGGTGTTAACACCGGGGTCGTTGCCGGTAGCGCTGGCGGTGCCGATGGCTACGCCCGTGGTCATCAGACCGAGGGAGAGAGCCGAAGCACCAAGCAGAGCAACGCCACGTGAGATGCGACTTCGCATGTTGATTCCTTTCAGGATGGGGGGGTACTGCAGATGTGAGCGTATCGCCCTTCGGGCGAAACCAGTCAGCGGGAAGTGCGAACTTTTGCGAACACCTTGGAGATCAATCCCGAGATTCCCCGAGGTGCGGTCAACATGGTCACAATCAAAAGCCCACCGAAGAAAATCGTCTTCAAATTAGACCCAAGGTTTGAGTAGGGGTCGATACCGGTGCTGTTTGTCAGCCACGACAAGAAATTGTCGGAGTAGGCGTAGATAACGCCACCCAGAATCGCACCACTGATGGTGCCAATGCCACCGAGGACCATCAAGGACAGAATGGTGATGGACAGGCCCACGAGAAAATCCTGTGGTGATACTGAGCCCTTCGTAAAGGCCATGAGCGATCCAGCCAGTCCGGCGTAGGCGGCCGAAATAGTAAAGGCCAGCACGCGCGTCCGGGGAAGATTTAGGCCCACCAATTCGGCCGCCACGTCATTGTCGCGAACGAGACGCATCGCACGTCCGGTTCGACTGGCGTGGAGATTCGACATGAGCATGACCGCGACCCCGACAACCAGGAGCGAGAACATCGCGAGCCACTGGGCGTTCACGGTGATGAGTGAGGTGGTGTCGTGGCGCAGCGATCGGAGCCACGACGGGGCAGTTGGAATGGTCTCGAGCTGAAGACCAGCCGGTCCGCCCGTCAGGCTGGAGAGGTTCTGAATGAGCGGCGGGACGGCAGCACCGAAAGCCAACGTCATGCCGGCGAGATAGGGACCACTTAAACGAGTGGCGGGAATTCCCACGAGTAGTCCAGCCAAGGCACTGAGGGCGGTCGCCAAGAGCATGGTGGCTGCAATGGGTAGCGAAGAAAAATGCTTCAACAAGATGGCCGTTCCGAAGGCGCCGAACGCCATGAATCCTGCGTGTCCGATCGACACTTGGCCGCTCCACCCAGTTAAGAAGTTGAGCCCCAAAATGGCGATGACGATTGCCGCACCGCGGGTCAAGGTGGAGTTGGTGATTGGTGGCACTACGAAGGTCAGACCCATCAGGGCGACAATCGATGAAACAGTGACCACCAGGCGACGGGTCGTCGTGTTTTGGCGAAGGAAGTTCATCAGACTCTCCGTTGTGCGTTTTTGGTGAAGAGGCCTTGCGGGCGAATGAGTAGCGACACAATGAGCAAGATGACTCCAACGAACCCGGCGTAGCCCGAGTTGAAGTAGTCGTTCACGAACTGCATGACAACACCGATGACGACGCCGGCAAGGAGCGCGCCACCCGGGCTCTCGAGTCCACCGATCGCCGCAGCAATAAACCCAGCGATGAAGACGGTCTCCATGTTCGCGGGATAGAGGCCAGTGTCGCCAGTAGAGATGATGACGGCCGCTACCGCCCCAACGGCGGTCGACAGGGCCCAGCCCAGCGTCAAGAGGCGATTAACTCGGACACCGAGGAGTCGGGCGACTTCGGGGGCCAAGGCTGAAGCCCGAAGTTGGAGCCCCAGTTTGGTAAAGCGGAATAGCAGGGCCGTAGCGGCCATCACCGAAATGGCGGCGATGATTTGGAACAGCGCGAAGGGGCTCAGTCCCGTTGGCGCGCCGTCGCTTTGGAAGAAGATTGAAGAGAACGGAGGGTCGATGAATCGAGGAGTGCCGCTCCAGATGGCCGCCGCAATGGCCTCCAAGAGACTGAGGAACCCGACCATGACGACGATGGGATTGATGTCGGCTTTGCCGTACAGAGGGCGAACGAGGACTCGCTCAGTCGCACCACCAAGGACGAATCCGGCAGCCACGGAAATCAGTGCGCAGACCCAGTAGTTGAGGTGGTGGTCGAGCTGGGTCATGCCGATGTAGGTGGCGAACATGGCCATGGCGCCCTGGGCAAAGTTCAACACGTGCGTGGACTGCCAAATAAGCACCAGGCTCAGGGCGACCAGACCAATCACGACTCCAGCGGTAATACCGCCGAGGAGGTCGTTGAGAATGCGCGAAGCGAAGATGGAGGCGATCATTGTTCGTTGAGTCCTAGGTAGTACTGACGAAGTCGAGTGTCGGCCGCGACGGCGGCGGCCGCGTCATCGGCCACAACCGCACCGACGTGCAAGACAACTGCATGGTCGGCAATGCGAAGTGCTGACTTTGCATTCTGTTCAACGAGCAACACGGTGAGCGATTGCTCGGCACAGAGTTGCTTGATCGTGCCCATCAGCTCAGCGGTGACGAGCGGGGCTAGGCCGAGCGACGGTTCGTCGAGTAGCAAGACCTTGGGGTTCGCGATGAGGGCGCGTCCCATGGCCAGCATTTGACGTTCGCCGCCAGACAGGGTGGCAGCAAACTGCTTGCGACGTTGGCCGAGGACGGGGAACTGCGCGTATTGGCGTTCGAGTCCTTCGGCGATATTGACTTTGGAAGCCAGCGCACCCAGTCGAAGGTTCTCTTCGACGGTGAACTCGGCAATAACACCACGGCCCTCCGGTACGTGAGCGACACCCATGCGAGCAATGTCTTCTGTGGGTTCATTGGTGATGGTTTTCTCATCGAAGGTCACGTCGCCGCTGGCGGGCTTGATGAGCCCGCTGATCGTGCGCAGCAACGTCGTCTTGCCGGCACCGTTTGCACCGAGGACGGCCGTGATGCTGCCGGTTTGCGCCTGAAAGCTCACGCCTCGCAACGCCTGAACGGCGCCGAAGCTCACGGAGAGATTTTGAACGCCAATCATTCGTCAACTCCTAGGTAGGCCGCGAGGACATCGGGGTTCGAGCGAATCTCGGTGGCCGTGCCCGTGGCGATGACTTGGCCAAAGTTCAAAACCACCAGTCGGTCAACAAGTGGCATGACGAACTCCATGTTGTGCTCCACAAGCACCACGCCCATGGATTTGCGCATCTCGGAGATCAGTTCGGCGAACTCGTCAAGTTCTGACTCGTCGAGGCCTGACGCTGGTTCGTCCAGCATGATGAGTGATGGTTTGTTTATGAGCGCCCGAGCGACCGAGACCTTCTTTGAAATGCCGTAGGGAATTTCACTCGGCAGTTTCTTGGCAAAGTCGGCTACGCCGAGGCGATCGAGCGCTTCGAGGGCGTCAGTGCGTAGCTGGGCTTCACTCTTGGCGCCCCGCGTAAGTCCAACGAGACTCGTTAGAAAGTCGCCACCGGGGCGCCGTTGGCCACCGGCCATGACGTTTTCGAGCACGGTGCAGTGCGTGAAGAGGCCGACGCCCTGCAATGTGCGAGCAACGCCGGCCTGAGCCAACTGGTGCGGGCGCAGGTTCTGCTTGCCGGCTTGCGGAAAGTTGACATTGCCGGCGGTGGGCGAGACGAATCCGCAGGCCACGTTGAAGGCCGTGGTCTTACCGGCTCCGTTGGGCCCAATCAGGCCGACGATCTCGCCGCGAGAGACTGAAAAGGAAACATCATTGAGCGCCACGAGGCCGCCGAACTCAACTCGGACATTCTCAAGTGACAAAAGAGGGGTGGTGGATACTTCGCTCATGACCTATGAAAGTTATCGTCATTCTTGAGACTTTCATTCAGATGCTGACTAACCTCGCCCCAGGCGACCATTTGAGGAGAACACCATGCCCATTACGTCTGCGTTCGGCTACCACACTCGTGCGCTCGAAGTTGTCGAAGGTCTCAACCTTTCGGGAAAGCGCGCACTCGTCACGGGCGGCGCGGCGGGCATTGGTGCGGAAACCACACGAGCACTGGCAGCCGCTGGGGCCGAGGTGATCGTGGCGGTCCGCAACCCAGCGCAAGGCGAGTCATTTCTTTTGTCGCTCGACGAATCGTTGCGAACCCTCGTAACGGTCACTCATCTCGATTTAGCTGACCTCGCTTCGGCCCGTGGCCTGGGTGAAGCTGTGTCGAGCGACGGACGACCGCTGCATATTCTCATCAATAATGCCGGCATTATGGCGACGCCCTTCGGTCACACCGCCAATGGGTTCGAGTCCCAGTTTGGAACTAATCACCTCGGTCACTTTGTGTTGACAGCGGCGATCTTGCCGGCCCTTCGGCGTGCCGAGGGTGCTCGGGTCGTCGTGCTTTCTTCGAGCGCCCATCGTCGGAGCGACGTGGACATTCTCGATCCGAACTTCTTGAATCGTCCATACGACAAGTGGGTGTCGTATGGTCAGTCCAAGACTGCCAACGCCCTCTTTGCGGTTGAGCTCACGAAGCGCTACGGCGGCGATGGAATCTTTGCCAACGCCGTGATGCCGGGTGGCATCATGACCGGTTTACAAAAGCACATGCCGCTCGAAGAGCAACGTGCCGCCGGCTTCACTGACGAGAACGGTGAGCCCAATCCCATGTTTAAGTCAACTGAACAGGGAGCCTCGACGTCGGTGTGGGCGGCAGTCGGCCACGAACTCGATGGTATTGGAGGCCGCTACTTGGAGAACTGCCAAGAGGCCGGTCCAATGGACCTCGCCATGCCGTTTATGGGCGTCATGCCGTATGCCCTTGACTCCGAACGGGCGGCGGCGGTGTGGGCACTCAGCGTGCAACTCATCGGTGAGAATTCCTAGAACATCGCTAGTAGTTTCTCGACGAAGTGAGCGAACGCGGGACCTAACCTGACCGCGTGAGTACGCCTGCCATTCGAACGCCTGAGAGTTACCTACCTGTCTTGGGAACGAGTAACAGCCCGTTTCTCTTGGATGTCCGCGAACCTGACGAGTTTGCGGAGTGGGCAATTGCCGGCGCAGTGAACATCCCCCTCGGACAGCTCGAGAGTCGGTTGGGCGAACTTCCGGCCGATGGCGAGATCGTGACCGTCTGTGCTCGTGGCGCACGAGCCCAGAGTGCCGCCGAACTCTTAGCCCAGCGCGGTATTGAAGCCACCGTTTTGGCCGACGGCATGGCTGGTTGGGCCCGAACGTACGACACCGTTACGGCCCAACTCGGCGGAGCCACCGTCATTCAGATTCGACGACGAGGCAAGGGCTGTCTTTCGTACGTCGTGGGTGCCGGTTCATCGGCCGCCGTGATCGATCCCTCGACGGACATCGATCGCTATCTCGACATTGCCCGGGATCACGGTTTCACGATCACCCACATATTCGATACTCACCTCCACGCCGACCACGTGAGCGGAGGCCGCGCGCTGGCCGCCGCCACTGGTGCTCTTTTGGTCTTAAACCCGGCCGACACCTTTGATTTTCCGTTCACGCCCCTGACTGACGGCCTGGCTGTGGAACTTGAGCAAGATGTTCATCTCACGGTCGAGGCGCTCAGCGCGCCGGGCCACACGCAAGGTTCAACCGTGTACCGACTTGGCGACGCAGCTCTCTTTACCGGTGACACCCTCTTTCTCGAGAGCGTCGGTCGGCCCGACCTCGCCGATCAGGCTGAGGAGTTTGCTCACGCGCTCTACAACACGCTGCACCAGCGAGTCCTGCCGCTCGACGACGACATTTTGATTCTGCCGGCCCACTGGGGCGACGCCGTATCTGTTCACTACGGCGAGTTCGTAACGGCCCGGTTGGGCGAACTGCGACCCGTCTTGCCGGCCCTGGCATATTCGGAGGCCGAGTTTGTCGACTGGGCTATTACCCACGTCAAGGACCGTCCCCCGAACTACGTCGAAATTGTGAAGTTCAATGCCGGTATGTCCACGCTCAGCACCGACGAGGTTCGCGAGATGGAGATGGGCCCCAATCGCTGCGCGATTGCCTAACTATTTGCCTAGTAATTCCCACTTGCTTCCCACCGAGGCTGTTGTCCCGTCCCGCCTTCGCCCGATAGGGTTTTCTTACTCGAAGGGGGAAATATGAAGATCTCAACTCAACTCGCCTACAGCGGTGGTTTCAAGGAAGCCGCTCGCAACGTCGTCGACATGGAAAAGGCCGGACTCGACATTGTCTGGGTCGCTGAGGCGTATGGCTTTGATGGTCCGTCGCTCATGGGCTACCTTGCCGCGCTGACCGAAACGGTCGAAATTGGCTCAGCGATTTTGCAGATTGGTACTCGTACTCCCACGCTGATGGCGATGACCGCGGCTGGTATCGACGCGCTGTCCGACGGCCGTTTCAGCCTCGGCATCGGTGCCTCGAACCCTCAGGTCATCGAGGGCTTCCACGGCGTTCCCTACACCTACCCCCTCGGCAAGACTCGCGAAACCATCGAGATCTGCCGAGAAGTCTGGAGGCGCGAAAAGCCTCTTGAGTACCACGGCAAGTTCTACAACATGCCCCTCTCTAAGGAGCAGGGTGGTTCGGGACTCGGCAAGGCGCTCAAGATCATTGCCCACCCCGTCCGCAGCGAAATTCCGATCTGGGTCGCGTCGCTTGGTGACAAGAACGTTGAGATGACGGCCGAAGTCGCGAACGGTTGGATCCCAATCATGTACATCCCCGAGCGCGCCAAGGATGTTTGGGGCGATGCTCTGGCCGCTGGTGGAGCCAAGCGCGACCCGAACCTCGGCCCACTCATGACCAAGGCCGGTGGCATCTTGGCCATTGGTGAAGGCGAAGAGATCATCAAGCTGCGCGAACTGCAGCGTTCAGTCATTGCCCTGTACGTCGGTGGCATGGGCGCCAAGGGTCGCAACTTCTACAACGACCTCGCCGTTAAGTACGGCTACGAGAAGGAAGCGGCTCTCATCCAGGACCTTTACCTTTCGGGCAAGAAGAAGGAAGCCGAGGCGGCAGTGCCGGCCGAATTCTGTGAGCTGACCACGCTGTGTGGCCCGAAGAGCTACGTCGCCGAGCGTGTGGCCGCCTTTAAGGAGGCCGGTGTTACTCACCTCGACGTTCACCCGCTGCCTCAGGCCGGGCAGACCAATGCTGACCTCATCGGCATGGTGAAGGAAATGGCGTAAAGCCTTTCAGGAACTTTGCGGCGCCGGGAAACCGGCGCCGCTTTTTCTTTCCCGGCGTTCTAGAGTCTGAACCAGAACACGGGAGGGTGACGTGCCAACTGCGTCAGTGAACGGCCTTGAGATTTACTACGAGCAGTACGGAGATCCCTCGGGGGCACCACTCCTCTTGATCTGCGGCCTCGGAGCCCAGATCACGGGCTGGCCCCGAGGCTTTATCGACGCCCTCGGGGACGGCGGATTCTTCGTCACGTCCTACGACAACCGCGACGTGGGTCTCTCGTCAAACCTGCAACACCTGGGCGAACCCGACGCCGGGGCCATTCTCTTCGGTCAGACGCCACCGCCCTACACCGTCGCCGACATGGCGGCCGACGGCGCTGCCCTGTTGGCACACCTCAAGCTCGGTCCGGTCCACGTGGTCGGTGTCTCAATGGGCGGCATGATTGCCCAGCAGTTCGCAATTGATTATCCCGAGCTGACCTTGACGTTGACGTCAATCATGTCAACGCCGGCACCCCTGGAGGTCGGCACTTCGACACCGGAGTGTGCCGCGATGCTGACTCGTCCGCGCAGCGAGGACCTCGAAACCTTCCTGCTCGAAGAGATAGAAAACTGGAAGCTCACTAATGGTTCGACCTACGAACTCGATGAAGCCTGGGTGCGCCAGCAGGCCCTCACCGCCTTGGATCGGGGACGCAACCCCGTCGGCGTGCTTCGCCACCTCTGTGCCGTGGTGGGCTCACCGGATCGCCGACCAGCGCTCGCGTCCGTCACCGTTGCGTCACTAGTCCTCCACGGTGATGATGATCCATTGGTGACGCCGTCGGGTGGCGAGGCCACCGCCGCGGCGCTGCCGAATGTCCGCCACGTCGTTTATCCCGGAATGGGTCATAGTCTCCCGGCACCACTGTGGGGCGAGATTGTAAGTGAGCTCCAGGCGCTGAAGGCTCGCGCTTAGAGCGAAGCGTCACGTCCGCCGGAGGCGATCCAGGCTTCGTACATACCGGCGTAAATCCCTTGCGCGGCGACGAGTTCTTGGTGGCTGCCTACTTCGACGATGCCACCCTGGTCAACGACCACGATGCGATCGGCGCGCTGGGCCGTCGTTAGCCGGTGGGCAATCAAGATGGCGGTGCGACCTTCGAGCATTCGGTCGAGCGCTCGCTCGATGATGGTCTCGCTGCGCAGGTCGAGCGACGAAGTTGCTTCGTCAAGTACGAGGACGCGAGGACGTGCGAGGAAGGCTCGAGCCAAAGCGAGCAGTTGGCGTTCGCCGGCCGACAGGGTCTGTCCACGTTCGTGAACAACAGTGTCCAGACCGTTCGGGAGTCGATCGATGAGGTCACGCAGACCGACCACGTCAACGGCTTCTTCGATGTCGTGATCGGTTGCCTCGGGGCGACCAAAGCGCAGGTTGACGCGAATCGTGCCGGAGAAGAGGAATGGTTCTTGCGGTACTACGCCCAGCTGGCTACGCAGTGAGCGCATTGTGACGCTGGTTAGGTCGATGCCGTCAACTAAGACGCGTCCGGCAGTCGGGTCGTAAAAGCGGGTGGCGAGCTTGGCCAGGGTGGACTTGCCGGCTCCGGTCGGTCCGACGAAGGCGACACTTTCGCCTGGTGCAATATCGAGGTTGACGTGCTCTAGTACCGGTCGATCGGGGCTGTAGCCAAAGGAGACGTTCTCGAAGGTCAAGCGCCCTTCGATTGGTGGCAAGGTCATGGCGTTCGGCACTTCGTTGACTGAGGGCGCTGTCTCGAGCAGTTCGCGAAGACGGATGATTGACGAGCGGCCCTGCTGCAGCAAGTTGTACTGCTGAACGAGCAGCTGAATTGGCTGGAAGAAGCGGTTGAGGTAGAGGATGAAGAGGGTGAGTCCACCGAGGGACAACTGACCCTTCAACACCATGTTCCCGCCAATACCCAGCAGTAGTGCCTGGCTCAAGATGCCGACGGCGATGGTCACCGGACCGTAGACGGCCATGACTTGACCGGTGGCCAGGTTGGCCTTTTTGTAGTCACCAACCACGTTGCGGTGATGAATGATGTTGTGGCGCTGGCGATTGTTGGCCGTGACGACCCGAATGCCGTAGAGCGACTCAGACAAATCAGCCAGGACCATGGCAATGGCATCGCGGGCACGTAGATAGGTGTGCTCGCTGCGGACGTGGAACCAGACGGTCAGCACAAAGAGCACCGGCACGACGAGCAGGACCGTCCAGGTGGCCAGCGTCACGTTGGTGGCAAAGAGCGTCGCGGTGATAATGACCATCGTGAGTCCCTGCATGGCGAACTGGGCCAAGCCATCTTGCAGGAGTTGCTGCAAGTTCTCAATGTCGCTCGTCATGCGACTCATCAAAACGCCGGCCTTTTCGTCAGTGAAAAAGTCGAGACTCAGACGCTGGAAGTGGGTAAAGACCTTGATGCGCAAGTCGTACATGACACGCGAGGCCAGGCGACCAGAAACCGACGTCTGCCAGCGAGTGAAGAGCGCTGCCGCACCGGCGGCGACCAAGTAAAGGATTGAGCAGGTCAGCACAACGCTCAGCGAGTGGTGGCCCGACTGCATGCCGTGGTCAATGGCGTAACCGACGAGTGCCGGTCCAGCTTGGCTGGCGGCGGAGATCAGAATGACCAAAATCGAGGCGAACGTAAAGAGTCCGACGTGCGAGCGAATCATGCGCCCGAGAGTCAACCGGCGAGATTCAGCTTCGTTTGGAAGTTGGTGAAATGAGATGGAGACCGGCTCATGAGTCGGTTCGTTGGCCACAATCTTGCGGACCCCATCCATGAGCTCTTGAGGAATGCCGCCGAAGGGAAGGCCAGTGGTACCGGTACCACCCGGGTGGCCACCGCCACCCATCATTCCGCCGCCACCACCCCAGCCGCCGCCCCAGGCCATTAGAGGGCCTCGGAGGTGGTCTGTGCCAAGACTTCGGCGTAAAGCGGGACGTTCGCGAGGAGTTCTTCGTGCGTTCCCTCGGCGACGACACGACCCGCCTCGAGCAAGATCACTCGCTTGGCGAGTGCAATGGTCGAAATCCGGTGGGCGATGACGAGCGTGGTGCGGTGCTCGAGGAGTTGTTCGAGAGCATCGTGGATCTCCGCCTCGACGTGAACGTCGATAGCGCTGGTGGCGTCGTCGAGGATCAGAATTGGGGGATTGACGAGCAGGGTTCGGGCGATCGCGATTCGCTGACGCTGGCCGCCCGACAAGGTGTAGCCACGCTCGCCGACGACCGTGTCGTAGCCCTCGGGCATCGACATGATGAAGTCGTGGGCGTTGGCGGCCCGAGCGGCATTCTCAACGTCTTCGAGTGACGCGTCGGCGCGACCGTATGCGATGTTGTCGCGGATCGAAACGGAAAAGAGAAATGGCTCGTCCAGGACCAGACCGACCGTGGCGCGCAGGCTGGGCAAGGTGACGTCACGGACGTCACGTCCGTCGATCGTGATGGCGCCTTCGCGTACGTCATAAAAGCGGGCGAGGAGACGGGCCACGGTGGACTTACCGGAACCGGTGCGGCCGACGAGCGCCACGCTTTCGCCGGCAGCGAAGGTGGCGCTGAAGCCATCGAGAATCGCCGCTCCATCGCTGTAGCCAAAGGTGATGTTGTCAAAGACAACTTCACCCTTGACGTCCAGGAGGTCAACCGCACCGGGTCGCTCGGTAATGTCGGGCACTTCGTCCAAGATTTCAAAGATACGCTCGGCGCTGGCACGAGCCCGCTGACCCATCATGACGAGTTGACCGAGCATCATGAACGGGGCTTGCAGCATTAAGAGGTAGGCGTTAAAGGCGATGATGGCGCCAATCGGGGTGCGGCCATCAATGACCATCCAGCCTCCGAAGAAGAGGACGAGCGCCAAGCCCAGTTGTGGCAGGTTCTGTACCCACGGAGCCCACTGGCCTCGGATATCGGCATCCTTGGTGTAAGCCCACGCCACTTTCTCGGCGGCATCACCGAGACGATTGATCTCGGCCTCTTCCTGGGCGAAAGACTTGACGACTCGAACGCCGTTGATGTTTTCATCGACAATCGCCGCCACGTCCGCGAGGCGAGCCTGGATGATCCAGGAAATCGGGAACATCACGCGGCGCATCTTGATGCCCACGAGGTACAACAGGGGCATCGTTACCATCGCAATGAGGGCCAGGACGACGTTGATTGAAAGCATGAAGGCAAAGGCGATGATGCCGATACTGCACTGCACGATGATCTGCGGGGCGAACGTGAAGTACATCTGGACGGAGCGAATGTCGCTGTTGGCACGGCTGATGAGTTGACCCGACTGCACGCGGTCAAAGAAGCTAAAGGAGAGCCACGTCAAGTGCTCGTACATCAGGTTGCGAAGATCGGCCTCGACGTTGTACGCGGTGACGAAGAGGAAGCGGCGCGAAAGGTAGCCCGTGATGCCGGCCAGCACGCCGATAATCAAAATCAGCGTTACGATGCCCTGAATTGGCTGATGGTGACCGGGAGTCAGTCGGTTCACCGCACTCATCAGAATCTTCGGCACCAACGTTTGAAAAATGAGGCTGACGAAACTGAAGGTGATTGCGCCGAGGAAGGTAAAGCGGTGACTCTTGAGCACCGGAAGAATGCGTCGCCACCACGCCAGTTCCCGGTCGCGTGAAATTTCGGCGCGAGGCCCTTCGGCCGTCTGGGCTTCACCAATGTGCTCGAAGACGGGGCTCGGTGCGCTCGCGTGGAACTGTGGCTCCAGGCCGGTCGAATGCATCTGGTCAGCGTAGCGGTCTATGAAAATCCCACTCGAAGCCATCGCGAGCACTCCGCTGGGAACTAGCCCCGCTGGGGTGCGAGGAACGTAGGGTGCGGCAACGGAGACGTGGCGTTGACGACCGCTTCAATCCGACGGGCCGCATTCAACAGGGTCCACTCATCGTTGGCCCGAGCAATTAGTGTCACGCCGACCGGCAGTCCGCCCACCAGACCCATTGGCACGGTGGCAATTGGCCAGCCGGCAATCGCCGCGGGTGATGTCGCCGGAGAGGCCAACGCAGATCCGTGTCCACCGACCGTTAGGTCGCTCTTCCAAGCCGGGGCGTAGCCCGGCGCGAGCAGGACTTCAACGTCTTGAAGTGCCGGCGTTAAGCACGTCTCAATGGCCCACGCGAGATTGCGGGCACGAGCTTCCCGGTACGCCTCGTCTCGCCCTGCGGTGGCTTGAGCCTGCTCGAAGAATTCGTGACCGAAGTAGGGCTGTTCGATGTCGGCGTGCTGGTCCTCATAAGCAATGACCTCGGCCAATGACTTCACTCCTTCGCCGGGTCGACTGGCGAGATAGGACGTGAGGTCCTCTTTCAACTCGGCGAGCAAGACCGCAACTTCGTCGCCGCCCACCTGGGCGTCGGCCTCAGCCACGATGCGTTCGATAACAATTTCCCCGCTGGCCTTGAGGTTGGTTACCAGCTGATCGAAGAGAGCGTCGGTGGCGCCGTGGCCGGTGCGCCAATTAGTCGCGACGGCGAAGCGAATCTCCTTGTCGTACTTGGTTGGAACTTCTTGGCCGCTCAACACAGCGAAGAGTCGCATGAGGTCAAAGACGTTGCGCGCCATGGGCCCGGGTGAGTCCTGGCTTGCACTGAGGGGAATAACCCCCGTGGTCGGAACGGCACCAACGGTCGGCTTCAGGCCGGCCAGACCGCTTAGTGATGCGGGGCAGATGATTGACCCATCGGTCTCGGTGCCAACGGCCAGTGGCGCTAGTCCGGCGGCGACGGCCGCACCCGAGCCACTCGAGGAACCGCCAGCACTGCGATCGAGCTGCCATGGATTACCGACGAGACCACCCGAGGCACTCCAACCAGAGGTCGATTGGGGTGAGCGCATGTTGGCCCATTCGGAGAGATTGGTGGCGCCGAGAACAATGGCGCCCGCGTCACGCAGGCGTGTCACGAGTGCCGCGTCTCGCGCCGGGCGACCACTCAGTGCCGTGCTGCCCGCTTGACCGGGCAGGCCGGCCGCTTCGATGTTGTCCTTGATGAGCACAGGGAGGCCGTGGAGCGGACCGCATAGCACGCCTCGTGCTCGCGTCGCATCACACTCGGCCGCAATCTCGAGAGCGTCGGTGGCGAAGGCCGCAATTGATCGCAGGCCGATTTGCCCATCGGCGCTGTCGATCACGCGAGCTCGCTCTAGCAGGGTGTTGACGAGATCCACTGAGGTCAGCGTTCCTTCCTCGAGGCGATCGAGAAGTTCACCGGCCGAGGCGAACGCGAGGTCAACGGAGCTGGCGTGGGGATCGATACTCATGACCAGTGAGGCTAGAAGGTAACCACTGGAGTCGAGCGGGCTGACCTAACGTGAAGTCGTGCCAGAACTTCTCGTCGTCGACCACCCGCTGATTGCCGATGCCGTCCGTCAACTCCGTGACGAAAAGACGCCCAACGCCGACTTCCTCCGACTTGCCGGCGACATTTCTCGTTATCTGACCTACGAAGCCTTTCGCCACGCGCCAGTGACCCCAACGACGGTTGATACACCGGTGATGAAGGGGGCTCCGGCCGTTCGCGTAGACCGCGAGTACCTCATCGTCCCAATTCTTCGAGCCGGTCTCGGTATGAGTCCGGCCGTGCAGGCCGTCTTACCCAAGCACCGAGTCTGTCTCATGGGTCTTCGCCGCAACGAAGAGACGCTCCAGCCCGACCTCTATCTCGACGGCCTGCCCGAGCGACTTGACGGGGTGAGCGTGGTGATCTGTGACCCGATGCTCGCCACCGGGGGCTCGCTGGTGGCCGCCATTGACTTGCTGAAGCAGCGCGGTGCGGCCGATATCACCGCCCTCGTCTTGATTGCGGCGCAGGCCGGGGTTGACCATGTTCACGGTCTTCACGACGACGTCCGAATTGTGGCCGCAGCACTTGACCCGGTCCTCAACGACGTCGGTTACATCACGCCAGGGCTGGGCGATGCCGGCGACCGACTCTTTGGCCCGCCCGCCCGCTAACGCTTAGAGGCCGATGTCCTCGTGCCAAATCTCGGGGTGTTCGTGAATGAATGTCTCGAGAATAGTGACGCAGTCAGCGTCGTCCACGATCAGCACTTCGACACCCTTTTCAATCAACCAGTCGTGACCGCCGTAGAAGTTCTGCGACTCACCAATGACCACGGCACCGATGTTGAACTGATAGACGAGGCCCGAGCAGTACCAACATGGCGAGAGAGTCGTCACCATCACGCAGTCGGGGTAGTCACGTCGACGACCGGCCTTGCGAAAGGCGTCAGTCTCGGCGTGAACCGAGGCGTCGTTTTCTTGGATACGCCGGTTATGACCGGCGCCGAGCAGGGTGCCGTCGCGGTGAAAGAGGGCCGCACCGATTGGAATACCGCCTTCGGCTAAGCCGTTGGCGGCTTCCTGGTACGCGGTGCGCAGCATTTGCTTGGCCAGATCGCGGTCGAGGGGAGGACGGTTCTCAGTGCTCATGGCGCTAAGTATTGCCGAACTTAGTAATGGTATTGCGGTCCTCGGGCAAGCAGGAGTCGAGCCAACAAGCCAATGAGCCCACACGCACCGAGTGCGGTGGCGCCACTGGCCAGTTCGACACCGTGGGGCTGCAGTGCTGCCGCGACGAGTGCCATCACGACAGTCGTCACATTCAAGGTCATGGCCAGATCTCGATATCGGTCGCTTCGCTCGTGCGAGGTGCGAATGCCGACACCCACGACCGTGCAGCCGAGCGCTAAAACGACGAGTGCGACGGCGAGTGGGAGCGCGGCCACCAGGGCAATCAGGCCCATGGTCGCTCCACCCGCAACGAGGATCAGCCCGAAGGCGTGCAGGCGGCGTGGGTGAACACCCGTGGCCAAATGAGTGCCTCGCTGATTGCCGACGTAACGATTGGCGAGCTCGAGAACCCAATACGTCAACGACGCACCGCCGATGCCGAGGGGGATTGAAAAGTCCGCCCCACCCCACCAGCCGTTGAGTGTTGTGTCGTAAAAAGATCCGAAGTGATTCGAAAGCGGGGTCATCCAGTGAAACGGGAAGTTAACTGGCGGCGGTGCCTTGGAGTAAGCGCTGATGGCGGCCACGACGCCGACAATGAAGGCTGAAAAGGCATTCCAGTTCACCCCGAATGAGCCGAAGTAGGTCGAGTCCTGTGATGCGTCGTGAAGGGCTGCGTGGTCGTAGCGGCGAGCACGCATCAGCCAGTCGGTAATGAAGATGCCAAACCACGGAGCGATCCACACAATGACGACTCCGACGAACTCCTTCATAAAGAGTGAGAATGTTGAGCCGAAGGTAACCCAGATGGTCAGCAGACCGGCGATGACGCCGTCGACCACGACGGCCTGGTATCGCTTCAGCCGTAGGCCGAGAGCCTGGAGCGAAACGCCCGAGGAGTAGAGGTCGAGGGCATTGATGGCGAACAACTGGACAATGGCGACAACGAGAAAGAGAACAACGAACCACACTGGGATAATTGTTTGGTGGCTGCTCAGCATGGCGTCAAAAGGGTTGACACTGTTCCAAAGTTCAAATGAACCAAAGGCGGTGTAGGCCGTGGCACCCACCAGCATTGTGCTGATTTGAGGGAGTGCCGTTGCGGCGAAGATCCACCACACCAGAGAGCGCTTCGATGTGGCACGAGGAAGGTACCGGGTGTAGTCGTTGCCATTCTCGGTCCAGCTCAACCCGGCCAACGTGAAGGAAAACGCCAGGGCGGCCGAATAGATCTGCCAGTTGAATCCGTGAACGGCGGCCGTGTAACCCAGGTTCCAGTGGCCCGAGGTAACGACCACGAGTGCGACGTAGATGAGCACAAAGGGGATTATCAGCAGTCGCAAGACGCGAACCATCGTGGCGTGGCCGAAGTACGGCAGGACGACCATGATCGCCGTGGCTAGCACGATGTAGATGACCTTGGCGAGTGACGATGGGTGATAGCCAAAAATCTCCGAGAGCGTGACGGCCCCTCCGACGATCAAGATCAGCCCCTCGGTTTCAAAGCCGAGTTGGGTGATCCAGTTGAAAAAGGCCATCGGTCTCGCCCCGCGGGTCCCGAAGGGGGCTCGCACAATGGTGAAGGTCGTGGTACCGGCTTCGGGTCCCTGTAACGAAGCGATGCCGAGGAGAAAGTACGAGAGGTTGCCGAGCAGAATCAGGCTCACGGTGAGTGGAAAGTTGAAGCCGAATCCCATGAGGAGGGCGCCGTAAACGAAGTACTGAACGTTGGTGCTCACTCCGCCCCAAAGTCCGGCAATGGCCCGCGGTGTCGCCCAGCGCTGGCTCTGGGGGATGTAGTCAATTCCCTGACGCTCGACGCGAAAGGCCAGCGACGACTCTTGGTTGGACTGCACGGCCACTGCGCTCCCTTCACCCTTGCATTCGCCGCGAGTCAACGAAGTACGCCTCAGAGAATGGCACACTGAACCGACTCTTCGAACATGCCGTGACATCGTTGGCTCTGACTAGCGGCCAACTCCGCCGTTTCGAAAATCGTTTGCCGTACGGTTGCTGCCATGAATCCCTACGAACTGGCCTGGAACGCGAGTCGTACTCGCATCAGCGAACTCATTCGAGCCACACCGTTGGAACGTCTCGAGCAGATCGCGCCATTAACTCCAGCGTGGCGCATTCGCGACATCGTGGCGCACCTCGTCGGTGTGTCGCAGGACATTTCCGCCGGTAACTTTCCGAAGAACTTCGATGAGTGGACTGCGGCTCAGGTTGATCGGTTGCGCGATACCGACGCCCACCAGCTCGTGGAGCGATGGGCCGAATATTCACTTGGCGCCTCACTCAGCGAGTCGTTGGCAATTGCCATCTTTGATCAGGTCACTCACGAAGCAGACATCTTCCACGCACTCGGTGTCCCTACCTCCATCGACGACGAGACAATGGATCTGCTCGTACGTTTCACCCTCAATCGATTTGATGCCACGAAGAACGATCTCGCGGTCGCCCTCCATTTAGACGGAGAGATGTGGCGCATCGGCGAAGGCCCTCAGCCCCTCTCATTAATCGGTTCACGATTTGAGTGGTTCCGTGCAAGCAGCGGTCGCCGGAGTGCCAATCAGATTCGCCTCATGTCCTGGCAGGGGGATGTCGACGTCATTGAACTGCTCTTTGGGAGCCGCTTCTTTGTTCCTGCGCAAAGTGATGTCGAAGAGTTCACGAAGTAGCCAGACTTTCTTCTCGTCTTCTTAGATTCTCTCTACATCGTCATTACGTTGAGTCGGAAAACTGAACCCGTTCGAGCAAGTGTCTGGAACAGAAGAAGGTAACGAATGTCACTCCGAAGTTCACAACCAAAGCGCAGCCTGCGCCTCCTCAGCACTATGGCGATTACCGCCGGTCTCTTCACTGGTGCGGCCGGCTTGGCTGGCGCTGCCTCAACGGCGAGCCACTCGTCAAAGGCTCACGGCGCGACGAGCCACGCATCAGCACCGAAGCCCAATCACGCCGCTCCAGCCAATTTTCATCCCGGTGTCGTGTCGGCCGTAACAGCGTCGTCCATCACGCTGACTCTGCCCGACTCATCGACGACGAGTTACGTGATCAACTCAGCGACGGTCGTTGAGGATCACGACGTAACTAAGTCGGTCGCTGACATCACCGTCGGCTCGCCGGCGGCGGTCATCAGCTCGAGTGCTGATGCCACCGTGGCGACCAAGATTCTGATTGGCGTTCCGGGCCGCGACGCACCACGCGACAACCAGCCCCACCTCGGTGGTCAGGTGGTGGCCGTTAATGCCTCGACAATCACCGTGGCCGATCGCGACGGCTTCTGGCGCACGATTGTCACGAGCGCTGCAACGAGCTACCGCAACGACACCTCGTCGACCACGCGTGACACCGTGGTCGCGGGCACGTTTGTCGAAGCCCGTGGCGCCGTAGACGCCAACCACACGGCTCTCGATGCGTCGTCAGTCATCGTTTCGGCGACGGCCCCAATGGGTCCCGGCGGCGATCACGGACCCGAAGGAATGCACCGCTAGATCCGTATTTATCAAGGACATTGACACCCCCGGCCCCTCGAGGCCGGGGGTGTTTTCTTTTGAACCTGCTCGCTTGTGAAGAGGTTCTTCTGAAATTTGCTCATCATGACTACGCAATGTGCGCCGCGTTTGTGTATTGTCGCAATTACGAGGTCGTCCAAGGGGGGCGCCTCAAAGATGGAGTTCCCTGAAGAGGGATCTCCGAGGTAAGGGGGGAACGTGGAAAACACGTTTAGCCGTCGTTCATTCCTCACACACTCGGCAGCTGCTGCTGGTGGAATCGCAATGGCCGGCACTGTTGTCGACTCATTGGTTTCTGCTGCAGGCGCGACCGCGGAAGTGGGCAATGATGGACTTCCAACAAGTGGCCAAAAGGGTGGCACGCTTCGAGTCGGTATCGGTTCTGAGCAGCCGAGCAACACGACCTTCTCGGGCGCCAAGGGCAAGATGGACGCCGCGGCGTTCTGTATTGCTAACGCCGTCTACGACCCGCTGTTCGTCGCTTCGGCCGACGGCAAGACCTGGCTGCCAAACCTGGCAATCAACGCCACGTCAGACGCCGCCGCCAAGGTCTGGACAATCACGCTTCGCCAGGGTGTTACGTTTCACAACGGTGACGCTTTCACCGCCGACCACGTTGTGGCGAACTACACCGCTGCCAAGAACGACCTCACCGTCGGTCTTGCTATCAAGCCGTTGATCGCCAACTGCGAGAAGGTCAGCACGTACGTCGTCAAGTACACGACGGTCAACTCGTGGACTACCTTCCCGTTCCACCTTTCGGAACAGCAGATTGCCTACATGGCTCACCCCATTGACCTTGACGCCAATGGTGGCAAGCCAATCGGCACCGGTCCATTCCTGCTCCAGTCGCTCGGCGACTGGAACCAGACCACCGGTGTTTCGACCTGGCAGGCCAACCCGAACTACTGGAAGAAGGACTCGGCCGGTAACTCGTTGCCGTACGTCGACACGTTGGTATTCAAGGTGATCGTTGACCCCAACTCACGTTGGCAAGCTCTGCAGTCGGGCACCATCGACCTCATGGTCAACAACGACGGTGGCGCCATCAAGAACGTCAAGAGCGCTACCGGTTCGTCCGTTACCGCTGTCTCGGGTTCAAACAGCTCGTACCGTTGGGTCTCTGACGAGAACGGTGTTCGCGAACCTGCGATCAACTGTCTCATTGTGAACACTCAGGGTGCTCCAGCCAACTGGCCCGCCGGTGGTAAGCCCAAGGGTGCGGTCAACCCGTCGAACGGAACCTGGAACGCCACCGCCACGCCAGTGGTATCGGACATCCGCATCCGTCAGGCATGTGCCGCAGCGATCAACCGCACGACGTACCTCTCGGGCCAGGACGGCAGCATCGGCCAGGTCATCGACGGTATCTACCGTGCCAAGGTCGGCGGCAAGGCCAACCCGATGTACAAGGACCCCAAGTACCCCAAGTACAGCACCACTGCCGCCAAGGCGCTGGTTGCTGCGTGGAAGAAGGCCAACCCTGGTGTTGCCTGCGCCTTTGTCATCGACATCGTTGCCGGTAACGACGCTCAGTTGGCTGCCTTCACGTGGATCAAGGGCCAGCTGGCCATCGTGGGTATCACGGTGACCTCGCGCTCGATGGTTCAGAAGGACCTCATCCAGGCCAAGATTGACAAGCACTACGACGCCTCGACGTGGAGTCAGTTCGGTGGTATCACCCCCGACCTCAACTACGTCTGGTTCAACAGCTTCCCCTTCTTGGGCAAGCAGGCCAACAACTACGTGAACTTCGCTCAGCAGGCCGACCCGGCTCTGCAGGCTGCGATGATTGCCGGTATGAAGGCTGCGAACGGCTCGGCTGCTCAGAAGACGGCCTGGCAGACGGTGAACACCCGTCTGGCTGTCAACATCCCGTACCTGTACCTCGACACGACGGTAACCATGTTTGCCGCTCGCGCCAACGTGAAGAACTTCGCGTACGCCGGTACTCCGGGAACCATGGGTAGCTCCGCTAACAAGGCGACCGCTCGCGCGTACAGTCCTGACGGTGGATCTGCTCGTTGGGAGCACATCTTCAAGGTCTAGGCCTCGAAGATCGTCCAAAGCGATCGAGACCGGCGGCACCGCAAGGTGCCGCCGGTCTTTTGCTTTTCTGGGTGAAACGTAAATTGACTGGTGGCTAGGCCGAAGCGGAAATGCGACCGGGGGTCTTGGCCCACCAGAAGATCTGCGACAAAATCATCACCGCTGAAATGGCGGCCACCACAGTGAAAGGCAACCCTGGCGAGATGGCAAAGAGTTGGCCCGAGAAGAGGGCTGACAGCGCGAGCGCAGCGGTATTTGCCGTGGTGGAGATTCCCTGACGGCGACCCAGTTCGCGATCGTGGGCGCCTTGAGTCAGCAGTGACGAGAGGGAGGAGACCGAGAGTGCGGCCCCGATGGCTTCGCCGGAACCCAAGATCAACAACAGCGTGATGTTGTGGATGTGGGGATACAAGAACAGGAAGAATGCGCCATTCAGCCCACCGAGGGTTGCAATCAAACGCCGGTCGAACTTGTCGGCGAGTTTGCCGCCAACGGTAGCGAGAATGAGCCACGGCACGCAGAAAAAAGTCCAACTCAGGCGAATCTGTGTCGAACTGGCGCCAAAGGAGTGCATGAGCAAGCTCCAACAGGTTTCGTAGACCCCAACGCACAGACCCGTAGCCGCCGTTCCAACCACGGCGCCAATTACTTGTCGGTTGATCTGAAGTGGCGGCAGTGGCTCGGTGTGAATCTCGGGTGTGGCCGCGGGCAGGCTGCGCAGCGCCAGGAGACCGGCGAAGGTGCTCGTTACTCCAGCGATCAGATAGGCCCAGCCGATGTGATTCACGGTGATGAACACACCCAGGAGGGGTCCAGTCGCAATGCCAAAGAGCTGGGCGGTGTAGATCTTGGACATTGCCGACCCCCGCTCTTCTTCGGGGAAGAGGGATGCCACGGTCGAAAGTGACGAGACCTCAATGGCCCCGGCGGCCACGCCTTGCAGCGCTCGTGTCACGATGAACCAAAAGACGGGCACCGACAAGAGATACATGGGGCTGGCCAAACCGTAGAGTAAGAGGCCTCCGGCCAAAATCACCCGACGACCGAACCGGTCAGCGAGGTGGCCGGCGACGAACTGGGTGACGACGCCGGAGATAAAAAAGGCCGACATGATGATGCCTACCGAGCTCGGCGTGGCACCCCGATGCAGTAAAAAGAGGCTGAGCAGGGGCAGACCCATCGTTGCGCCCATCCACTGGACCGCCACCACGAGCTGGAGACGGCGAAGGATGGACGAGGGGGTCGGCGCTGACACGCAGACCACGCTACCGTTCGAGCGTGGGAAATTCCGTGGTGGCACGCCGGCTCCTCTTTGTCGGTAACTCAGGCTCAGGTAAATCGAGTTGGGCGCACCGCGCCGCACTTGCCCTCGGTGTGCCTCACTACGAGCTCGACGCCACCTTCCACCAGCCGGGGTGGACGCCGCTGCCCACCGACGAGTTTCGACGTCGTGTGAGCGAGATTGTGGCCACTCCGCAGTGGACGATCGACGGCAACTATTCGGCGGTGCGCGATCTCACGATGCAGCGCTGTACCGCGATGATTGCCTTTGACTTCCCGCGCCGGGTCATAATGCGCCAAGTCATCGTTCGGACCATCCGACGCGCTCTGACCCGCCAAGTTCTCTGGAACGGCAACCGTGAGGATTGGCGCAATATCTTTCGATGGGATCCCGAACTCTCCATCATCCGCTGGAGCTGGACCAAGTGGGCCGAGCGACACGCCGAAATCGACACCTTTGAAGCGCAGGCTGCGGAGAGGGGTTTTGTGTGCGTTCGAGTTCGCTCTCACCGCGAAGTCCGTGACGCCCTTCGCGCGCTTGGCGTCCCGGTCTCGTAGGCTCCGACTATGGACCTAGAACTCAACGACAAAGTCTTTCTCGTCACCGGTGGCACCGAGGGGCTGGGACTAGCCCTTGCCCACACGCTCATCGAGGAGGGGGCCTCTGTGGCCGTCTGTGGCCGAAGCGAAGATCGCTTGAAGGCGGCTCGTGAGGCTTTAGGCGAACGAGCCTTGGTGGTTCGCACCGACGTGACCAAGTCCGATGAGCTCGATGCATTCTTTGACGTGGCCCTCGAAACGTTCGGCCGCGTTGATGGCATCGTGAATAACGCCGGCCGATCGGCGGCCACGCCGTTAGCCGATTCGAGTGATGACGACTGGCGCGAGGACTACGAACTCAAAGTGATTGCCGCCGTTCACCTGGCCCGTCGGGCTCTCCCTGAGTTAATCGAGCGGCGTGGCGCAGTCGTCAACATCTTGGCCATTAAGGGCAAGGCCCCCACCGCCGGCTCGACACCAACGGCGGCCTCGCGGGCGGCCGGACTGGCCTTCACGAAGGCGCTGGCCGGTGAGGTGGCACCGCACGGCGTGCGAGTCAACGCCGTGCTCATTGGGCTCATCAAATCTGGTCAGTGGACACGCCGCGCCGAAGCCATGTCGATGGGCCACGACGATCTCTACGACGCCGTTGTGAAACACCAGAGCATTCCTCTTGGCCGCTTTGGTGAAGCTCGAGAGTTCGCTGACGTGGTGGCGTTCTTGCTGTCGGCTCGTGCCAGTTACCTCACCGGTGTCGGTATCAATATCGACGGCGGGCTCTCGCCGCTGCCTTAGTTAACGGCGATCGCGATCGCGACAAAGTGCAGGCCGGCCCCAACGAGAGTCAGGCTGTGGAAGAGTTCGTGGTAGCCAAAGACTCGGGGCCAGAGCTTCGGGCGCTTCGTGCCGTAGAAGATGGCACCGACGGTGTAGGCCAAGCCGCCACCCATCACAAAGAGCAAGCAGGCCAGACCACCGCCTCGGTACATCTGGGGGATAAAGCCAACGGCGGCCCAACCAACGACGAGGTACGGCAGCGTGCTGACCCACTTCGGCGTGTCGAGGGCCAGTTGGCGAATCGCAATACCCACCGCGGCACCGATACCCACGATGAGCAATATGACGAATCGGGCCGTGCCGTGCATCGTGAGGCCGGCGAGTGCGAAGTAACTACCCGAGATAGCCGCAAAGATCATGGAGTGATCGGCTCGTCGCCACGCCCGTCGGGCACCGGGGTTCCAGTTGATGCGGTGAAACAGCGCACTCGTCAGCATCATGGCGCCCACACCGACCACAAAGCAGAGTGACCAACCAATGGCTGCACCATCCCGGGCCAAGACGAAGAGAATTGGCGAACAACCGAGCAGGGCGATGAGCCCGCCAACGTGGAGCCATCCTCGCATGAGGGGTTTCGTGATCGCCGCCGACTGTTCCATGGGCTCAGCCTAGGAAGGAAAACCAGCCACACTGCCAGACAATGAGTACAGAAAGCGCCAAATAGAGAGTCGGCGTAAGCGTGGCGCTCCAGCGCTGTCCCCGCTCGGTGACGAGTGGGTGGCGAAGTACGAGGCGGGCCAAAAAAACCAGCGCAATATCGAAGATCAGAATGGTGAGAGCAACCGTCACACCCCGGAGCACCCCTTGTGAGCGAAGGATGGGAATCCAGACGGCGATGTTGTCGCCGCCCAGTCCCACGGTGACGAGGAATGTCGTGGTGGCGCCGCGACGCTGAGGCGCGAGGCCACTGCCCTGGTTCCGCCAGGCGTGAGCGGCGAGGGCCAGCGGCGCAATTGCCAAGAGTCCGGCCCAGCCCAAGGGGATGAAGTTGAGGGCACTGCCGACCGCCGCCGACGCAATGATGAGCACAATCACCCCAATGATGTGGGCATAACTGACGCGCCGGAATCGCTTGGCATCGGTAAGGGCTAGCTGGGCGGTGAAGGCGAAGAAGTTGTCAATCATGGTGCCGAAAAAAGCACCGGTTCCGATGGCGATGGCGACGAGGACATCGTGCATGGCGCCACGCTACAGCCCCTCGACTCGGGAGCTCGAAAAACTCGAAGGTACAGTTGAGCCGGAGAAATCTAATGACGCACGCCCCAGTTCAGCCCACGGAATTACATCTCGAAGCGGCTCGTCGTGTCGTAGCCGATTACCTCGTACCAACGCCGACGGCCACGATCTCATTGCGGGGCCGTCCGGTCTACGCCAAGCTCGAGATTTTTCAGCCCACCGGAGCGTTCAAGGTCCGTGGCGCCCTCGCCGCGATTGATGCCTCGCTCAAAACCGACCCCACGGGCGCCGTCATTGCATCGTCGGCCGGCAACCACGGTCTCGGCGTTGCGCACGCGGCCACCTTGTTGGGCGCCCGCGCCACCGTCGTGGTGCCCGCTACGGCCTCGGCGGCCAAGGTGAACAAGCTCCAGCAGTACGACATTGAACTCATTCAGCACGGTGAGTCCTACGACGACGCCCAAGCCTTCGCACTCGCTCTGGCGGACGAGCGGTCGATTCACTTTGTCTCGCCTTTCAATGATCCCGACGTGGTCGCCGGGCAGTCCACAGTTTTTGACGAAATGCTGCTTCAAGCGCCCGACCTCGAACATCTCATTGTGAGCGTGGGTGGTGGAGGTCTCATCTCGGGCTGCTTGGTTTCTCGTGATGCTCACCACCGAACGGACATCGCCGTGACGGCCGTACAGCCCGTGAACTCGTCGGCGCTCTACTTTGCCCTTCAGGGCAAGAAGATGGCCGAAATCACTCACCTCCCCACCATCGCCGACGGACTCGCCGGCGGGGGAGACGACGGCGCCATTACCAATGAGATCGTCGCTCGCCACGGCGTGCCCTTTGTGCTCGTGCCCGAAGCACAGATTCGCTACGCCGTTCGAGAAGCCGTTGAACAAAACGGCCTCGTGATGGAGGGCTCGGCCACGGCCTCCTACGCCGCCATTACCGAGGATCTCATCAACGACCGTGATCGACGAGTTGGATTTATCGTCTGCGGGCGCAATATCTCCTTTGACTTGTTACAAACACTGCTGAATGAGCCGGTGTCGCACGCCAACTAGGGGTTTGCCGGTACGTTTCAAGTGTTGATGTACTTCGAAAGGATGTCGCCATGGCTTCACCACAGCGTCTTCGCCGCCTCAATCTGATTGCCGGCACCCTCCACGCGATTTCGGCAGTTCTCATCGTCTCGTTGGCCAACGGCTTCTCACTGCCCGTGAGCGCCAACTACATGGCCGGCCCTCCCGGGACCACCAAGCGTCAGCTTGTTCACCTCACCGACATCCGGATGGCTTGGCTGTTGGCCGCCTTCTTTCTTCTCTCGGCCCTCGCCCACTTCTTGGTGGTCGGCCCACTGCGTGCCAAGTACGAGGCTCATCTGGCTGAAACACGCAACCCCTACCGCTGGCTCGAATACTCACTCTCTTCGTCGTTGATGATTGTGGCAATCGCTCAACTCACGGGAATCGCTGATGTCACCTCGCTCCTCGCACTCATCGGTGTCAATGCTTCAATGATTGGTTTTGGCTGGATTCAGGAGCGCTACGAAAAGCCGGGCGGCAGCTTGATGCCCTTCTGGCTCGGTTGCGTGGCCGGCATTGTGCCGTGGCTCGCCATTGGGTTTTACCTCATCGGTCCCGGTGCCGATGCTCACGCTCCCGGCTTTGTCTACGGCATCTACGTCACGCTCTTTGTTCTCTTCAACTGCTTCGCGCTGGTGCAGTACCTCCAGTACAAGCGGGTTGGTCGATTTGCCGACTACCTCGTTGGAGAAAAGACGTACCTGGTCCTCTCGCTCGTCGCTAAGTCGCTCTTGGCCTGGCAGATTTTTGCTTCCACGCTCGCCGCAACGGCGAACTAGTGCCGCATCGCACACGTCGCGGTGAGCGACGATGAGTCGCATTCTCGTTACCGGCGCGACCGGCTACGTCGGTGGTCGACTGGTACCCCAACTTTTAGAGCGAGGCCACCACGTTCGCTGTCTCGTGCGCACCCCCGGCAAGCTCGACAACGTTTCGTGGCGCAGTGAGGTCGAGGTCGTCAAGGGCGATCTCGGCTCACTACCGACGGGCCTCATGGCCGATGTTGACTCCGCTATCTACTTAGTGCACAGCATTGGTGAAGGTGAAGATTGGGTCGCGAAAGAGATTCGCGACGCCGAAAATTTTCGCCTCGCTGCGGAAGCGGCCGGGGTTGGTCGAATTATCTATCTCGGAGGCATGGGGGCCGACGACCCCGACCTGAGTGTGCATCTCTCGTCGCGCCACGCGGTTGGTCGCACGTTGGCCGCGGGTCCCATTCCCGTGGCCGAACTTCGCGCTGCGGTGATTATCGGTTCGGGCTCGGCCAGTTTTGAAATGCTCCGCTACCTCGTTGAGGTACTCCCCGTGATGGTGACCCCCAAGTGGGTCAGCACCCGGTCGCAGCCCATCGCGATCTCTGACGTCTTGGACTACCTGGTGCGGGCCATTGAACGGTCCGAGCCGATCTCGGGCATTCTCGAGATTGGCGGACCCGACGTCGTCTCCTACGCCGAGATGATGGCGATGTACGCCGAAGAGGCCGGGCTGAAGCGTCGCCGCCTTATTCCCGTTCCGTTTCTCACCCCACGACTCTCGAGCCACTGGGTCGGACTGGTGACACCGGTACCGGCCTCGTTGGCCCGACCACTTGTAGACAGCCTCGTCAACGAGGTCATTGTTCGTGACTCTCGGACTGTTGATCTTTTGGGTCCGCCAGCTCGAACCTTGCGTGAAGCGATTCGCCTCGCCCTGGGTCGTACGCGGAGTGGGGACGTACCCACATCCTTTACGGCCGCTGACCTCCAACCCTTCCGCGCCTACGAGACCGACCCCAGCTGGGCCGGTGGCACCGAGCTCGTCGATACGCGAACGGCCAACTCCACCAGTTCGCCCGAGCAGCTCTACGCCGTGCTCTGCACGCTGGGTGGGGACACCGGTTGGTACGCCGGCGAGTGGCTGTGGCGACTCCGTGGTTTTATCGACGTCCTCTGGGGCGGCCCGGGTCTTCGTCGAGGACGTCGTCACCCGAGCGAACTACGCATTGGTGACTACGTCGACTTTTGGCGCGTCGAGGAGATGCAGCCGCCCACCCTATTGCGACTCCACGCCGAGATGCTGCTGCCCGGTAATGCGTGGCTCGAGTGGACGCTCGAGGCGACGCCCACGGGCACCACGCTTACCCAGCGCGCCCGTTTCAAGCCGCGCGGACTGTGGGGCCGCATCTACTGGTACGGCGTCTTGCCCTTCCACGCCCTCGTCTTCCCCGGTCTGATTCGGGGCATCGTGCGCGACGCCCAGGCTCGCGACTAACCGAACTCCTAGAAGAGCGTCGTCGGTTCACTACGTTCAATGAGGGCCGGCCCGTCGTTACGGACATTCCCGACCGAACTGCCGACCCCGTAGTGAGTCAATGTCTGGGGAGGTGCGGGCGCCAAGAGTTCGTGGCGTAGCGCGCTCGGCACCTTCACGTCGAGCCACGACTCAACGTTGGCGGCACTCAAGATCACCGGCATGCGGTCGTGAATACCGTCCATGTCTTCGTTCGGTGTCGTCGTAATGACGGTGCAGGTGCGCATGACAATGTCGTCGGGGTCGGCCGGGTTGTGCCACCGTTCGACGAGTCCGGCGAGCAGAATCGGCGTGCCGTCGGTGCGGGTGAAGTAGTGGGGTTGGCGACCCCGACCGTCGCGGTGATCCCACTCGTAAAAACCATCGACGGGAATGACACAGGGGTGCTTGGCGAAGGCCGATCGAAACGAGGGCTTTTCCATCACGGTCTCGGCCCGAGCGTTAAAGAGTTTGTTGGCGATGCTGGGGTCTTTGGCCCAGCTCGGCACGAGTCCCCATCGGTAGCGACTGAGGACTCGACTGTGGTCCTCTTCGGTAACGGCAAAGAGGCTGCGTTGGGGCCCAACGTTCCAACTGGGCCGTCCCTCCGGGTCGAGCCCGGCGGCCAGGGTGGCGTCGAGGAACCGGGCCAGTCGGGCCGGGGGAGTGAAAAGAGCGACGCGTCCACACATGAATTTGACCCTAGACGGCTCCATTGGCGAATGTCACTGGAAGTGATTAGAGTACGAACAAATGTTCGCTTTATCCTCGAAACGCCCAGAATTACCGGCTTCCCTCCTCGCGACGAGGCGACCCATGGTCATGGCCGCGGGCCGTCAGATCGCCGTGCAGGCCCCGTGGCCGGGCCTCTTGCCTGATGGGGGGTTGCGCCGAGGTTCCACGGTGGTCGTCTCGGGTGACGTGGGGTTTGGTGTCTTGAGCGTGGTCTGGAGTCTGATGGCCGGCCCCACGCAGCGTGGTCACTGGACCGCCCTGGTCGGGATTGACGATCCCGGTGTCGTCGCGATGGTCGACCACGGCGTCTCGCTCTCGACCACCCTCTTTGTGCCTCGCCCCCGTGACGCCTGGGCCGAAGTTACGGCCGATCTCTTAGGGGGCGTTGACCTCGTTGTGGTGCGGCCTCCGTCGAGGCCGTCGCACGGTGTGGCGCGGCGACTCGTCGCGAAGGCCAAGGAGCGTCGCGCGGTACTCGTCGTCGTCAGCGAGCCCCGTGCCCCCTGGCCCGTGCCGGCCGATGTCACGTTGAGCGTGACGGCTGCGGTGTGGCAGACAACCACTCAACTGCGCGCCCGCGAACTCGTGGTGCGACTCGAAGGGCGGGGATCCGCTCGTCGCGAGGGTGAAGTGTCGCTGTGGGTGCCCACCCCCTCGGGTCACGTGGCGGTGGCCTAATGGAACGACTCCTCGCTCTGTGGCTCCCCGAACTCGAACGCGAGAGCGACGACGGCAGTGTGGTTCGTCGCCACCTCGAACTCCTCGAGGCCCTCGTTCTTTTTTGTCCCTTCGCCGAAGCGGTGCGATTTGGTTTGTTCGTCCTGCCGATCCGCGCGCCGAGTCGATTCGTTGGTGGCGAAGACGTTGTCTTGAACAGTGTGCGGGCCATCGTCGAGCGGGCCGGTGCCGGTGAGGTCTCGCTGGGTGTTGCCGATGGTCTCTTCGCCGCGACCGCGGCCGCCCGTCGAGGAATCGTGCTGGCCCCCGGCGAAACAGCACGCTTCTGTGCGGCGCTCCCTATTGAAGAATGTGGCGTGGCCGACTTCGCCGTTACGGCTCGCCGACTCGGCCTCTACACCGTGGGGGCATTGGCGGCACTGCCCCGAGCTCGGGTGACCGAGCGGTTTAACGCCGCCGTGGTGCGAGCGCACGAACTGGCCACCGGCGAGCGTGACGCCTGGGAGGAGTATCGCGACCCCGTGCTCTTTCGACGGTTTCGCGAGGTCCGTGGTGACGAGGAGATCGTGCTCGGCCAGATTGGGTTTTTTGGTGACCGCACCGACGCCGATCGACGGGCCGTGGCGGTGGCTCATCGAGTCGCTACTCGTCTCGGAGTTGAGGGAGTCTGGACGGCCTCACTGCAGGGTGGTCGCACGCCACTCGACCAAGTGGCGTGGCGGCCGTGGGGCGCACCCGCTGCTCCCGAGGCCCGTGACCCCGACCCTTGGCCGGGACGTCTCCCATCACCGGCGCCGAGCGTGGTACTGCGCAGTCCCGTGCGACTCGATGTCTTAGACCATGAGGGACACGAGGTTCGGGTCACCGGTCGGGCCACGCTGTCGAGCGAGATTGCCACGCTGCGTTTTCGACACGGCGGGACCTACGAGGTTCGCTTTAGTGCCGGCCCCTGGCCGCACGATGAGGGGTGGTGGAGTGCTCGCCGTCGTCGGGCTCACGCCCAGGTTCTCCTCGAGGACGGTCGGGCCTTTTGGGTCTACGCCGAACGGGGCGCGTGGTGGCTCGCTGGGGTCTACGACTGATGGCCCGCTACGGAGAGCTCCACGCCCACTCGGGTTTTAGTTTTCTCGACGGGGCGAGTGACCCCGAAGAGCTGGTCGCCGAAGCAGCGCACCTCGGCCTGAGCGGTCTGGCCCTCACTGATCATCACGGTCTCTACGGTGTTGTTCGCTTTGCCGAGGCGGCTCGCGCCCTCGCCGTTCCCACACTCTTCGGGAGCGAAATAGCGGTTGAGCGTGGCGGTGACCGCGTGGGCACACCCGACCCCGACGGCGAGCACCTCGTGGTGCTCGCCCGATCACCCGAGGGCTATCGACGACTCTCACGGCTCTTGAGTGATGGCCACCTCCGCCGTGGTGACAAGGGCGCCCCACTCTTTCAGTACGAGGAGCTGGCGGCCCACGCGGAGCACTGGATCGTCCTGACGGGATGTCGCAAGGGTCCCATTGCGACGGCGCTCCACGAGGCCGGGCCGCGGGCCGCCCACACACGACTCCACCAGTTACGTGACTACTTCGGCGACTCACTCGTCATGGAGCTATGGGACCACGGCCAGGCCCTCGACACCACGCGTAACGATGCTCTTGCGGCCCTCGCCGTGCGAACGCAGACTGAGCTCGTCGCCACCGGCAACGTCCACTACGCCACGCCGGCCGCCTTTCGCCGAGCTCAAGTCCTCGCGGCAATCCGTTCTCGTCGCTCGCTCTCACAGATGCAGGGCTGGCTACCGCCGGCCCCCACCGCCTGCCTACGTAGTGACCAAGAGCAGCGTCGCCGCTTCGCTCGCTGGCCCGGTGTCGTTGATCGAGCCGGGGAGTTGGCCGAATCATTGGCCTTTGACCTTCGACTGGTCACCCCGCAACTCCCCACCTTTCCGACCCCACCGGGCCACGACGAACAGAGCTACCTCGAACAGCTCGTAGCCGAGGGAGCGACGCGGCGATACGGGCCGCGTGACGCCGAACGGGTGCCGGGAGCTTGGCGCCAGATTGATCACGAACTCTCCGTGATTCGCCAACTCGGTTTTGCCGGTTACTTCCTCATCGTGTGGGACATCACGGAGTTCTGTCGTCGCGAAAACATCTACTGCCAGGGCCGTGGGTCGGCCGCTAATTCAGCCGCCTGCTTTGCCCTCGGTATTACGAACGCTGACGCCGTGCGACTCCATCTCTTCTTCGAACGGTTTCTCTCCACGGCCCGCGATGGCCCACCCGATATCGATGTCGATATCGAATCTGGTCGTCGCGAAGAGGTGATTCAGTACGTCTATCGCCGCTACGGCCGCCACTACGCCGCTCAGGTCGCCAACGTCATTACGTATCGCCCCCGTTCGGCGCGCCGGGATGTCGCTCGAGCCTTCGGCTACGCCTCACCCGACGCACTGAGTGCCGAGGACGTTGCTCGTGACGGTGCCCTCATTGAAGAGCTCGCGAGTGAACTCCTCGACCGACCGCGCCACTTGGGCATTCACTCGGCCGGCATGGTGCTGTGCGACCGACCGGTGAGCGAAGTCTGCCCGGTGGAGTGGGGTCGCACCCCCGGACGCTCGGTGCTGCAGTGGGATAAGGATGACTGCGCCGCAACCGGACTGGTGAAGTTTGACCTCCTCGGCCTCGGCATGCTCGAAGCCCTGCATCGCACCGTTGACCTCGTGGCCGAGTTTGAAGGGGTCACCCTCGATCTCGGTGAGTTACCGCAGGAAGATGCCGTCTACGACATGCTGTGCGAGGCCGACTCGGTCGGCCTATTTCAGGTCGAGTCCCGAGCCCAGATGGGCACACTACCTCGCGTTCGCCCCCGCACTTTTTACGACTTGGTTATTGAAGTGGCCCTTATTCGCCCGGGCCCGATTCAGGGCCAAGCCGTCAACCCCTACATCCGGCGGCGGCGAGGTGAAGAGCCCGTGACCTATCTGCACCCTCGACTGGAGCCAATCCTGGAACGCACGCTCGGCGTGCCACTCTTCCAAGAGCAGCTCATGGAGATGGCGGTGGCGGTGGCCGGCTTCTCACCGGCCGAGGCCGATGAGCTGCGTCAGGCCATGGCCGCCAAGCGATCCGAAGTACGCATGGCCCGTCTGAAGGGTCGCTTCTATGACGGCATGGCTCGCTACGACATCGTGGGCGCCGACGCCGACCGACTGTGGGATGCCCTGTCGGCCTTTGCCAACTTCGGTTTTCCCGAGTCGCACTCGGTCTCTTTTGCCCACCTCGTTTACTGCTCGGCCTGGCTGAAGCTGCACTACCCGGCGGCCTTTCTCGCCTCGCTCTTGAACTCCCAGCCCCTGGGCTTTTGGTCGCCCCAGAGTCTCGTGAGTGACGCGCAACGCCACGGGGTTCGCATCCTGCGACCGAGCGTTCAACGCTCGGGTGCGCTGGCCACGCTGGAAGACGGCGAGGATGGTCGAGCGGCCGTGCGACTCGGGCTCGCCGGCGTGCGGGGACTCAGTGAATCGGTGGCCGAGCGCATCGCGTCCGGTGCCCCGTGGCGAAGTTCTGAAGACCTCGTGCGCCGGGCCGGTCTGCGCCAGGCCCACCTCGAAGCGCTGGCGGCGGCCGGTGCGCTCGATGAGTTCGGTGGATCGCGCCGCTCCCTGCTCTGGCAGGCCGGGGCCGCGGCGCAGTCGACCGCCGATCGACTCCCGGGGGTCGTCACCGGCAGCGAGGCGCCGTTCCTAGCGCCGGCGACGGAGATGGAGCGACTGGCCGACGACATGTGGGCCCTCGGGTTGACGGCCGACGCAACGGCCATGGAACTGTGTCGCGACGATCTCACGCGCCGTGGTGTCACGCTGGCCGCCACACTCTCGAGCGTCGAGGCGAACCGAGTTCTCGTCTGCGGCGTCGTGACCCACCGACAACACCCCGAGACGGCCAACGGTGCCGTCTTTTTAAACCTGGAGGACGAGAGTGGTCATGTCAACGTGATCTTTTCCAAGGGTGCGTGGTTGCGGTGGGAGAGCGTGGCGCGCTCGCATCCCATCTTGCTCATCCGAGGCACGCTGCAACGCGGTCAGGGAGTAGTGGCGCTGAACGCCGAATACGTTGAGGTCTACGACGTGGCCGTGGCGACGCCGGCCTCGCGAGACTTTCGCTAGCGCGCGATGACTTCGTCGAGCTGACTGGCAATCAGGGCGCGATCTTCGTCGCCCTCGATGGCCGCGACGAGACTCTGCGCCTTGGCGACCCACTCAATCGTTTCGGCTTCGTGACCGGCGTCGCTGTAGGCGCGGGCCACACCCTCGGCCACGCTGGCCACGAGCCAGTCGGGAAGATCGGGGGAAAGCCCAGCTTGGGCGCGCAGGGCGAAGCGAATGGCGAGGTCGCCGAGACCGGCCGCTCCGGCGGCCCGAGCGACCATCCAGTCCGACAGAATCCACTGCTGGAGCTCACCGGCTTCGAGCCAGTGGTAGCGCGAGGTAAAGGCGACGGTCAAGAGTTCGGTGTGGTGCTCGACCGTGGGTGAAGCGGTCTCGAGGAGGTCCCAGCAACGATTGAAGGTAGCAACGGCGAGTGCGCGGTGATCAGTTGACATGCCACCAAGGCTAGAACACCGAAAAATCTCCGCGGCCCGGTGAACTAGCGCGACCTCCGCATTCGTTCTATGGTGACACTATGTCCCGCACCCGCGTACTTTCACTGGTCATTGGCGTCGTGGCCCTCGTGGGCACCACGACCGGCATCGTCTTGGCCGAAGCCGACTCCAATCCCGGCAACTCACCGCTCGCCCTGCACGGCAAGACCCCCACGACCGCGGCCCTCACCATGTCTATGGGTAGTGGCGACGGCGTCGCCATTACCGGCGACATGAACGTCGACTTTGTTCACGGTCGCGTTGACGGCACTATCAACATTCCCGTGGCCATCGTTATGGCTCGACTCAACATTCGCGCCGTCAATGGCAAGGTCTACCTCGGTTCCTCCGCATTTCGCTCAATGGCCAAAGCCGATTGGCTCAGTGCGTCGATGGGCAAGATTGACCTCACCGGCTTGGCCCTCGAAATGGCCAAGCCCGAATTTGATCTGCTCCAGCAGGGACTCGGCCAGCCGACTATCACCCACGAGGGCGACATCACCGTGCGGACCTACGACCCAAACATTCCGGCTCTGGCAACCTCAGGACTCAGCGGTCTCGCGAACCAGCCAACGCTGGAGTTCCGCACTGGCCCCGAGGGTCAGGTGGAGAGTTTGACGGTGACGACCGGCGTCGGCAAGAACGCCTACACCTTGACGCTGAGCGTGGCGAGTTACAACAATCCCGTCACGATTACCGCGCCGAAGCCCAGCACCGTAAAGCCATTGACCTCCGATGTGCTCGGCCAAGTCAGCGCAAGCAACCCACTGCTCAAGCAACTCTTGAGCAGTGCAACCGGTCTCACCACCAGCCTCTAGGCGTGGTTGGTGCGACGCTGAGCGTCGACGGCTTAGAGCAGGTGGAGTGACTCGGTGAGCACTTCGCGCAGCGTGCCGACAATCCAGTCGATTTCGTTGCGACCCACAATCAGCGGGGGAGCGAATTGAACGACGGGGTCTCCTCGGTCGTCACTACGACAGATGAGCCCACGACGGAAGAGTTCAGGCGTCAGGTGGCCACGGAGGAGGAACTCGGCTTCGTCGCCGATGAAGGTCTCCTTGGTGTCCTGGTTCTTCACGAGCTCAACGCCGTAGAAGTAGCCGGTACCGCGAACGTCACCCACAATGGGAATGTCCTTCAGTGATTCGAGGGCCGTACGGAAGTAGTCCGTGTTGTTCTGAACATTCTCGAGCACCTTTTCGTTCTCGATGATCTCAATAGCCTTGAGCGCCACGGCGCACGACGCCGGGTGACCGGCCCACGTGAAACCGTGCAAGAAGGACTCGTTGCCGTGCAGGAACGGTTCGGCGATACGGTCCGAAACAATCATCGCGCCGAGGGGGGCGTAGCCCGCGGTGAGGCCCTTGGCCGAGACGATGATGTCGGGAACAAAGTCGTACTTTTGTCCGCCGAACCAGGTGCCAAGACGTCCGTAGGCGCAGATCACCTCGTCCGAGACGAGCAGCACGCCGTAGCGGTCACAGATCTCACGAACCTTCTGTAGGTATCCCGGTGGGGGGGTCAGGCAGCCACCAGCGTTTTGCACCGGTTCAATAAAGACGGCCGCCACCGTGTCGGCACCTTCGCGCAAGATGGCCTCTTCGACTTGCTGGGCACTCCACGCGCCGAAGGCCTCGGGGTCGTTTTGGTGAACCGTCGTGCGATACATGTTGGTGTTGGGAATCTTGATGGCGCCCGGCACGAGTGGTTCAAACGGCGTGCGGTAGCCCTGAACGCTGGTGATAGTCAAAGCACCCATCGTCGTGCCGTGGTACGCGATGTCGCGGCTAATCACCTTGTAGCGGTCAGTGTCTCCGCGCATGCGGTGGTACTGGCGGGCGAGCTTCCAGGCGCTCTCGGTACCTTCGGCACCACCGGTGGTGAAAAAGACTCGGTTGAGATCGCCCGGGGCGAGCGAGGCCAACTTCTCGGCCAGTTCAATGGCGCGAGGGTGGGCGTAGGTCCAGAGTGGAAAGTATTCCAACTCTTCGAGTTGCTTGGCACTGGCGGCGGCGATGTCGCGGCGACCATGTCCCAGAGAAGAAGTAAAGAGCCCCGAAAGTCCGTCGAAGTAGCGGTTTCCTTGTGCGTCAAAGACGTACGCACCTTCTCCCCGTACAAAGACGGGGATGTCTGATGCCTCCGAATACGAACCCATCCGAGAGAAGTGCATCCACAGATGCCGGCGGGCCCGCTCGGAGAGCGTATGGCTCTCGTGCTCGGGATTGGCGACGGTTATGCCGTCGGTAACGAGGTCGTGCAGTGTCATTTGGTTCCCCATGCGTAGGTTTGCTTGGCCAGTTTCAGGTAGAGGAAGGTCTCAACTTCCGTTACGCCCGGAATGCTTCGAATCGAATCGTTCAGCAAGTGAACGAGTGCGTTGTCATCAACGGCGATGACCTCCGCGATGATGTCGAAGCTGCCCGCGGTCATAACGACGTAGTTGGCCTCCTCAATTGAGGCAATCTTGTCGGCCACCGTGCGCACGTCACCCTGGACGCGCACGCCAATCAACGCCTCTCGGCCGTAGCCGAGCTGGAGAGGATCGGTGATGGCCACAATCTGCATCACACCCGCGTCGCGGAGACGTTGCACTCGTCGACGTACGGCGGCCTCTGAGAGCCCGACGTCCTCGGCGATTGCCCCGTAGGGACGACGACCATCACGCTGCAAGAGTTCGACGATGCGACGGTCCACGGTGTCGAGGCCATTGGTCGAGGAGGCGACATCGACTCCTGATGGCTTCGGGACCTTCTTGGGTCCTTTTTCGGGTACACGTCCTGGCATTTTTTGAACCTTTGCTCGGTGGTCGTCTCCGACTCCGTGGCTACGGATATCGTCACTGTAGCCCATTTCGGTACTCAATTAGGCGTCATATGCCCCTGGGCCTGCGAATATCTTCACAAGAAGTTGCATATGCCCCGGTATTTCTGGCAAAGTGACGGGGTGGCACACCGTCGTGCCCGAGGAGAGGAGTCTCATGCGCCGTCTGTCGAACTACATCGGAGGCGCCCTCGTGGCTCCCACTTCGGGTATCTACGTCGAACTGCTCAACCCGGCCACTGGCCAGCCATTTGCCGAGATGCCTGTCTCCTCGGCCACCGATGTCGACGCCGCGGTTCGGGCCGCCGAGGGGGCCTTTGTTTTGTGGCGCCAGACCACCCCGTCGCAACGCGCTCACTATCTCCTGCGAATCGCCGACGCTCTTGAAGCTCGCGCTGCTGAGCTCGTGGCCGTTGAGGCCGAGAACTGCGGCAAGGTCATAGCCGTAACGACCAGCGAAGAGATTCCACCGATGATCGACCAGATCCGCTTCTTCGCCGGCGCGGCTCGCATGCTCGAGGGTCGGGGCGCGACCGAGTACATGGCCGGTCACACGAGCTACGTTCGTCGCGAACCAATTGGCGTCTGTGGCGCCGTGACCCCGTGGAACTACCCGATGATGATGGCCGTGTGGAAGTGGGCCCCAGCGCTCGCTGCCGGTAACACGATGGTTTTGAAGCCGGCCGACACGACACCGGCCTCCACGCTGCTCATGGCCGAGATCATGGGCGAGATTCTTCCTCCCGGCGTCTTCAACGTCGTCTGCGGTGACCGCAACACCGGTCGCGCCCTCGTCGAGCACCCGGTGCCGGCGATGGTCTCGGTGACCGGATCGGTTCGAGCCGGCATGGAAGTGGCAAGCTCGGCCTCGTCATCTCTCAAGCGTGTCCACCTCGAGCTCGGTGGCAAGGCTCCCGTCGTGGTCTTTGACGACGTGGACGTCGAGGCAGCCGCGGCCGCCATTGCGATGGCCGGCTTCTTTAATGCCGGTCAGGACTGCACCGCCGCGACCCGCGTCCTCGTCGGCCCCAAGGTGCACGGTGACTTTCTCGATGCTCTCGCGGCGCAAGCGAAGAACACGGTGATTGGCATGCCCGAAAATGACGATGCCCTGTTTGGTCCCGTGAATAACGTGGCCCAGTTCGACAAGGTCAAAGGTTTCTTGTCCCGCAAGCCGGGCCATGCCTCCTTTGCCGCCGGTGGCACTGCGGTCGGTGACGCCGGTTACTTCATCGCTCCGACGGTGGTGGCCGGCCTGAACCAGGCTGATGAAATGATTCAGAGCGAAATCTTTGGACCGGTCATCACGGTTCAACAGTTCAGCGACGAGGCCGAAGCGCTGCAGTGGGCCAACGGTGTCGAGTACGGACTGGCCAGTTCGGTCTGGACTCGCGACCACGGCCGGGCGATGCGCTTTGCGCGAGACCTCGACTTTGGGTGCGTCTGGATCAACACCCACATTCCTCTCGTGGCTGAAATGCCCCACGGTGGTTTTAAGAAGTCGGGCTACGGCAAGGACCTCTCGGCCTACGGCTTCGAGGACTACACGCGCGTCAAGCACGTGATGCACAACATTGAGTTTTAAATTTAAGTCTCCAAATAGAAAGTTGATCAACGATGATCATCGGCGTCCCCAGCGAAGTTAAGACTGACGAATACCGCGTCGCCATCACCCCGGCCGGTGTCCGCGAGTTAGTGGCCGAAGGCCATCGTGTTCTCATCGAACGGGGCGCCGGCCTCGGCTCGTCGATTCGCGACGCTGACTTCGTCGCGACCGGAGCTGAGATGCTCGACAATGCCGACGACGTGTGGGCCAGTGCCGATCTGGTCCTCAAGGTCAAAGAGCCGGTCGAGCCCGAGTTCGCTCGCCTGAAGGCCCGTGATAATCAAGTCCTCTTTACGTACCTCCACCTCGCGGCCAGTCGCTCCTGCACCGACGCCCTCGTCGATGCCGGCAACGTGGCCATTGCGTACGAGACCGTCCGCACGCCCGATAACGCCCTGCCACTGCTGACGCCGATGAGTGAAGTCGCTGGTCGTATGGCACCGTTCATGGGTGCGCACCACTTGATGCGGGCCGGCGGTGGTCGAGGCATGTTGATCTCGGGCGTACCCGGCGTTGCGGCGGCCAACGTCGTCGTGCTCGGTGCCGGTGTCGCCGGTATGGCCGCGGCCACGCTGGCCGTGGGCATGCACGCCAACGTTCACATCTTTGACAAGAACTTGGAGCGCCTCCGTCAGGTCGACCACCACTTCCGTGGTGATGTTGAGACCGTTGCCAGTTCGGCGCACGCCATTGAAGAGGCCTGCCTGCTGGCCGACATTGTGATCGGTGCCGTGTTGGTCGTCGGCGCCAAGGCGCCGAAACTGGTTCCCGATGATCTCGTGAGTCGGATGCGTCCCGGTTCGGTACTCGTCGATATCTCCGTCGACCAAGGTGGCTGCTTTGAGGCGACCCGACCAACGACCCACTCCAACCCCGTCTTCGAACACAACGGCTGCATCTTTTACTGCGTCGCGAATATGCCCGGTGGCGTACCCCACACCTCGACCCACGCGCTCTCGAATGCGACCATGCCCTACGTCATGGACCTGGCTCGCCACGGCTGGCGTGACGCCGTGCGTCGTGACGGGGCGCTCCGCGAAGGAGTGAACGTGGCCAACGGCCAGATCACCTATGGTCCAGTGGCCGAGGCTCACGGTCTAACGTCAGTTGCAATCGACTCTTTGCTTTAGATGGTCGAGGTGGAAGCCTCGACCCATAGCGTTAAAGGGATTCACGATCTCGAAATGAGAAAACTTCATGTCTGATAACGAAATTCAGGGTGCCGACCCCCGTCGCTGGTTTGCCCTCGTAACTATCGCCCTCGCGCAACTCATGGTTGTGCTCGACGCCTCAATTGTGAACATCGCCCTGCCTCATGCACAGTTGGCGCTTCACATCTCTGACGCCAACCGCCAGTGGGCCATCACGGCCTACACCTTGAGCTTCGGTGGTTTTTTGCTCCTCGGTGGTCGCATCGCTGACTTCACCGGTCGCAAGAAGACCTTCATGATTGGTCTGGGTGGCTTCGCCTTCGCGTCGCTGCTCGGTGGACTCGCCTGGAACCAGCAGGCCCTCTTTGCCGCCCGAGGGCTGCAGGGAATGTTCGGTGCCCTGCTCGCCCCGGCCGCACTGTCGCTGCTTTCGGTCACCTTCACTGACGCCAAGGAGCGCGCCAAGGCCTTCGCCGTCTACGGCGCACTGTCAGGCGTTGGCGCTGCCATCGGTCTCATCATGGGCGGACTCTTGACGCAGTACACCAGCTGGCGTTGGTGCTTGCTCGTTAACACCCCAATGGCCATCATTGCCATCGCACTGACGGTCAAGAACGTGCGTGAGTCCCGCGTCACCAAGGGCGACACTCGTTATGACGTTCCTGGTGCCATCACGGCCACCCTCGGGATGCTCGGCATTGTCTACGGCGTTTCGGAAGCGTCAACGAAGGGCTGGACTTCAACCTCGGCCCTCACCTTCATGATCGTGGGAGCCCTGCTGCTCGCCACCTTCTTCTTCCTCGAAACCCGCGTGCCGCATCCGTTGTTGCCGCTGCGCCTCTTTAACCGCATTCGCGGTGGTGCCTACCTGAGCTCGATCCTCAGCGGTATGGGCATCTTCGGCATGTTCTTGTTCATGACCTTCTACTTCCAGAACATCCACGGCTACTCGGCCGTGAAGTCGGGTCTGTGCTTCTTGCCCTTCTCGCTTTGCGTCATCATCTCGGCCGGCTCAGCGAGCAAGTTGCTCCCCAAGATTGGCCCGCGCCCCCTAGCCACGCTCGGTCTCACGATGGCCGCCTTTGGCCTCTTGTACCTCTCGATGTTGCAGGCCGACAGCTCCTACGTCACCCACGTGCTGCCCGGCCTCATGCTGATGAGTCTCGGTCTCGGTGGTGTCTTTGTTAGCCAGTCAACGACCGCCCTGCACGACACGCCCTTCCACGACATCGGTGCGGCTTCGGCTCTGCTGAACACCAGTCAGCAGATTGGTGGGTCATTTGGAACTGCCATTCAGAACACCATCGCGGTGACGGCTACCGGCAACTTCCTGGCCGCCGCGGCCAGCAAGGGCATGGGGGCAATCACGCCGTCAGTCCAGGCCGCTGCTGCGGTTCACGGTTTTGACATGGCCTTTCGCATTGGCTCAATCTTCGTCTTGGCCGGAGGCATCGCCTTCTACCTCTTGTGCAACATTGAGCGTCACGAACTCGGACACGCTGAAGTGCCGACCGGCGCTCACTAGTTGAGCGCGAGTTCGCTACTCGCTAAGAAAGGGACAGTGTCGACAGCCACTCTCGCAGCAGGTTCCTCGCTCGAGGTGGGTGCGGACTGTGAGCACCAACAGCCCCGTGGCGGGGTCCCGGTAGGTGGACTCGTTGGCAGCGACCGCACTGTCGTGGGCCCGCATGATCGTGTCGTAGTCAGCCCTCGTGGGGCTAAGTCGCGAGGGATGCGGAGTCGGATAGGCCAGTGCCACGAGGGCAACCTAGTGGTGCGGTGGCGACTCGCTACTCGTTGATGAGCAGAATCTTGCCGAACTTGCCGGGTTGCCCAAAGTATTCGTAGGCCGACTCGACGTCGGTCAGTGCAAAGGTTTCGTTGACAACAACCCGAAGTGTGCCGTCGGACCACAGTGGCACGAGTTGGCTATTGACGGCTTCGGCAATTGCCGCCTTCTCTGCGCGACTTCGAGCCCGCAGGGTGGAGCCGGTGAGTGTGGCTCGACGGCTCATCAGACCCAACAGGTCGACTTCAACTCGGCCGCCACTGCCTACACCGATGACGACGACCCGTCCAAATGGTGCGAGCAAGTTCTGCGCGACCGACAAGTGCGCGGCACCGACCAGCTCCAAAATCACGTCCACGGTTCCCACACCGGCGACATCGTCGAGGGTGACGCTTTCGGCCGCACCGAGGGCCCGGAGCGATTCGTGGTGTCGGTCGTCGCGAGTTACGGCAATGGGGCGTGCCCCGATGGCTCGAGCAATCTGCACGGCGGCCGCCCCGACACCACCAGCGGCCCCGGAGATCAACACCGTTTCGCCAGCTTGGAGTTTGGCGTTCAGCACGAGGGCGTCAAATGCCGTGGTGAAGGCTTCGGCAAAGCCTCCGGCCTCGGTGTCGCTGACCGAATCGGGCACGAAGAGCAGATGCTCGCTCGGCACCACGCAGTGGGTGGCCTGGCCACCACCGCCAACGATGGCTGCCACCCGTTGGCCCAGGGAGAGTGATGTCACGCCCTCGCCGAGCGCTTCAATGACGCCAGCGCATTCGAGGCCGGGAATGTCCTGGGGCCAGCCGGCCGGAGCGGGGTAGAAGCCGCGTCGCTGCAAGAGGTCGGCCGCATTGAGACCGGCACTGCGCACCGCAATCACGACGTCACCTGGACCTGGGGTCGGCGTCGGCCGATCGATGACGTTGAGTTGCTGATCGCTAATAGTGACGGCGCGCATGGGGCCCTTTCGCTGGAACTCCCCACAAACTAAACCGAAACGGTGACGGTCGACAGGAGCGTGCTTCGCCGGTAGCGTTCCGGTATGTCACTTTTCTCAACGTCCATCAACAATCTCGACGGCACCCCCGCGAACCTCTCCAACTTCGACGGTCAAGTTGTCCTCGTCGTCAACGTGGCCTCTAAGTGTGGCCTCACGCCTCAGTACACCGGTCTCGAAGAGATGCAGAAGCACTACACCGGCCGCGGTTTCACCGTGCTCGGCGTGCCTTGCAACCAGTTCATGGAGCAAGAGCCCGGCTCGGCCGAAGAGATTCAGACCTTCTGCTCAACGACCTACGGCGTCACCTTCCCGCTCCTCGAAAAGGTGGACGTGAATGGCGAGAACCAGCACCCGCTCTACGCCGAGTTGACCAAGAGCACCGACGCCGAAGGTCACACTGGTGAGGTCCGCTGGAACTTCGAAAAGTTCTTGATTAGTCGAGACGGTTCGATTACCCGCTTCGGTCCGATGGTTACCCCCGAAGACCCGGCTCTCGTAGCCGCCATTGACGCGGCGCTCTAAGGCTTAGCTCAGTCCAATTTCACGGTGGAGCCTGACGTAGGTCAAGTCAAAGCCGGCCCGAGGCCAGTGTCGGGCCGCGGCCCGATTTGTAAAGCGCCAATTCGTTTCCATGGTTGCCATGCCCTGCTGACTAGCGATGTTCATGAGACTGTGCGTCAGCGCGGTGCCGAGTCCGCGACCACGATGCTCGGGGAGCAGTGTGACGGCCCCGAGCTGGACGGTCTTTGGAGCAACGCCGACGCTGACACCGAGCTCAAAGATGAGGGCTTGGCCAACCACGTATCCCTCGTGACGCACCACGAGGTGATCAACGGTCGGGTCTTCCAGCGTCTCGCGCCAGTCCTCTTCGCGACTGTCGTGATTGACGCTCAGGGCGAAGCTGGGCGACGCCGATTGAACGGTTTCGAGTTCACTATCCAACGCGATCGCCTCGCCGAGTGCGTCAAGGCCGCCGACTTCAATGGCGTAGCCGTCGGGTAGGAGTACCTCTGCGTGGGGACGCACCGGTTGCAGGCCGCGAGCGTGCATGTAGTGAAAGCCGAGCTCCAGCCACGGTTGAATGAGGTCGCGATCGGCCGGGAGCCAGATGTAGTGGTGACGAACGTCTTGGGCGAAGAGGTCGGCGGCTAGTTCGGTGTACAGAGCGTCGGTGACTTCATCGCTCGTCGAACCAAAGTGACCGACGTTGATCCACGCGCCGTGCTTCCACGGCCCCGCGGTGCGCAGCTCGTAGCCCATTGTGCCAACGAGCTCACTTCCTTCGAAGGCATGTACCCGTCCAGAGTTCGGGAGCTGTTGCAGTGTCGCCTCAGTCGGCAGCGGCATGCTCGGGACACGCACATGAGCGCGTTCCAGCCACGACAGGAGAAAGGAAGTGCGCTCCGGCGAGGCCGATTCGTTCTCGCGCGTGAAGTCCATTTGCCTAGGCTAACGAGCAGTCCTCACAGGAATGGAAACGTCATGACTCAGTTGCACGCCACGTTGTTCGACATGGACGGACTTCTGCTTGACTCTGAAATTCTGTGGCACAAGGCCGAGGCCAAGATCCTCGGCGACCTCGGTGTCTCAATCCCGACCGGTGCGGTTCGACTTACCAAGGGCATGTTTGTGTCGGAAGTCGTTGACTTCTGGTTTGGTGAGCACCCGTGGACCGGGCCGACGCGCCCTGAGGTGGTGGCGATGATCTTGCAAGAGGTTGGTGACTTAGTGGAGTCTGAAGGCGTCATGCTGCCGGGCGCTCTACGCGCAATTGAGTTGTCTTCGCAACGAGGTCCGATTGCGCTCGCCAGCTCCACGCCTCGTCCCCTCATCATGCGATGCCTGAACCACTTTGGCCTCGTCGAGCGCTTTAACTCAATTCACTCGGCCGATATCGAGCCTTACGGCAAGCCTCACCCCGGCGTCTTCTTGAGTGCAGCCAAGGCGCTGGATGTCTCGCCAATGAACTGCTTGGTCTTTGAGGATTCGGCCGCTGGCGTCCTGGCCGCCAAGGCCGGTCGCATGACGTGTGTGGCAGTGCCTGTTGAGGAGGAGCGCCGGATGCCGGCCTTCCAAATTGCCGACCTCGTTCTTGACACGCTCGAGGATCTCTCGACGGCGTGGCTGGACGAGCGCTTTACGCGCTGAGGTCCTTCTTAAATTTGAGCCCCTCGGGGTAGTGCTCGGCACCCTCGGGGAATGCGGTGACGCGCTCGTAGTTAATTCGTGAATAAAAGGCGATGGCTTCGGGTTGACGGTCGCCCGTTTCGAGGTAGATGGTCAAGAAGCCGGCCTCAGTGGCCCACGTCTCGAGTTCGCTCATCAGTCGCTGGGCGACACCGAACTTGCGTAGGTCGGGCCGGACCCAGAGTCGCTTGACCTCCGCAACCCGATCGGCCGGGTCAGTGATGGTCCGTAGCGCCACGCCACCGGCGAGGTGGCCATCGATGCGGGCGACGAAGAAGGCCCCATTGGGTGGGTCGAGTTCCTCAAAGTGGAGACTGTGATCATCGGCGTTGGCTCCGTACCGGCGATTGAGTTCATCGAGGGCGCAGTAGACGAGTGCACGGACGGCGGGCGAGGTTGAAGGTTCGCGATTGACCTGAATTTGCACGTGGCAACCCTAGGAGCGAACCGTCGTGCGCTCGCCGTCTTCTACGATAGGAACAACCAAAGGGGAGATGTGTTCCGTCCAATCAGTGCTGATATTGACTTCGTCGCGCTCGAAGAGGCCGAACTCGTCCGCTGGAAAGACCAGGACATCTTTGCCCGGTCGATGCGTCAGCGCGAGGGTGCTACCCCCTGGGTCTTTTACGAAGGTCCACCTACGGCGAATGGAAAGCCGGGTTTGCACCACGTCTGGGCCCGTATTTATAAAGACTTCTTCTGTCGCTACCAGACCATGCAGGGTCACTTTGTGCCCCGTCGAGCTGGTTGGGACACCCACGGCCTGCCCGTTGAAGTCGAGGTTGAAAAGCGACTCGGAATCTCGGGCAAAAAGGCCATTGAAGACGAAGTCGGCATCGCCGAGTTCACTCGACTCTGCCGTGAAAGTGTGCACACCTACGTCGGTGAGTTTGAAAAGCTCACCGAGCGCATTGGCTACTGGGTCGACCTCGAGTCGGCCTACTGGACCTATCACACCAGTTACGTCGAATCGGTGTGGTGGCAGCTCCAGCAACTCTTCAACAAGGAGTTGCTCTACGAAGACCTCAAGGTCGTTCCCTACTGCCCGCGATGCGGCACGGCGTTGTCGAGTCACGAACTCGGCCAGCCCGGTGTCTACACCGATGAGACCGACGAGAGCTGCTACGTGCAGCTCGAGATCACTGACGCCCACGACCTGCCGGGCGCTACCCACCTCGCCGTGTGGACGACGACGCCCTGGACGCTGCTGAGCAACGTTGGTGTGGCCGTTAATCCCGACGTGACCTACGCCGTCGTGAACGGACTGGTGATGGCCGAGGCGCTCGTCGAGGCGGTCTGCGGCGAAGGCGCCACGCCTGACGCCACCTTCCCCGGTGAGCGTCTCGTGGGACTGCACTACCGTCGCCCTTTTGACGACGTCGAGTTGCCCGATGGCGCTGACGCCTGTCGTGTCGTTCCGGCCGACTACGTCACGACCGAAGACGGCACCGGTCTTGTCCACCTCTCGCCGGCCTTTGGTGAGATTGACCGCCAGGTCGCTCGTGCCAACGGTCTGCCGACGGTTAACCCCGTTGGTCCCGACGGGGCTTTCACGAGTCAGGTCGCCTGGCTCGCCGGCACCGGCGTTCGCGAAGCCAACTCGCAGATCAACAACGAACTCGAGCGTCGCGGCATTCTGATTCGCCGCTACGACTACGCCCACTCCTTGCCGCACTGTTGGCGTTGCTCGACGGTCCTTATCTACTGGGGTAAGCCCAGTTGGTACATCGCCACGTCGAAGTTCAAGAACGAGATGATGGCCGAGAACCAGACCATCGACTGGCACCCCGAGCACATTCGTGACGGTCGCTTTGGTGAGTGGCTGGCCAACAACGTTGACTGGGCCCTCTCTCGCGATCGCTTCTGGGGAACACCGCTGCCGATCTGGCGCTGTGGCGACGGACACCTCACGTGTATTGGTTCGCTCAAGGAGCTCGGTGAGCTTGCGCAGCGCGACTGCAGCGAACTTGACCCCCACCGCCCGTCGATTGACGAAGTGACGTTCGCCTGCCCGACGTGTGGGGGAGAGGCGCACCGCGTCGAGCCCGTCATTGACGCGTGGTTTGACTCGGGAGCCATGCCGGCAGCTCAAGTGGGATACCCCCACGTGCCCGGCTCGGAGGCCCAGTTCAACTTCCCAGCCCAGTTCATCGCCGAGGCCATCGACCAAACTCGTGGCTGGTTCTATTCACTGCTGGCCGTCAACACCCTCGTCTTTGGGGCCACGCCGTATGAACACGTCCTCTGCCTCGGTCACATTGTCGACGTGGACGGACGCAAGATGAGCAAGTCGGTCGGCAACGTCATTGACCCCTGGGAGATCTTCGACACCCGCGGAGCCGACCCGCTGCGCTGGTGGATGTTCTCGCAGGGCTCGCCCTGGACGCCCACCCGTGCGTCACTCGGCGCCATCGACTCGTCAATGCGCGAGACCCTCGGAACCCTCTGGAACACCTACAGCTTCTTTACGACCTACGCCTCGCTCAACGGCTTTGATCCGACCGACGCCGAGATTCCGGCCCGCGCCGATCGACCGGACATGGACCGCTGGATCTTGTCGCGCTTGGAGCAGACAACGAAGGCCGTGACCGAAGCCCTCGACGGGTATGAACCGCTGCCCGCCGCGTCGGCTGTGGCCAGCCTGGTAGACGACCTGTCGAACTGGTACGTCCGTCGCAGTCGCCGCCGCTTCTGGCGTACCGACCCCAACGCGCCGAAGTCCGACACGTTGGCCGCCCAGGCCACGTTGCTCGAAGTCCTGCAGCGCATCTCGCTGTTGTTGGCACCGTTCTGCCCCTTCGTGGCTGACTCGATGTACCGCGAACTGTTCGGCGCTGCCGACAGCGACTCGGTTCACTTGGCTGACTGGCCCGCGTTTATTGAGGCCGACATTGACGTCGACCTCGAAGCGGCCATGGTCGTAGCTCGGAGCCTGACGTCGATGGGTCGAGCGGCCCGAGCCGACGCCGGCGTCAAGGTGCGCCAGCCACTCGCTCGCGCCCTCGTCTTCTTGCCACCGGGCAGCGCTCAGCCGCCGGCCGGAGTTGTGGAAGAAGAATTAAACGTCGACGTCATTGAATACGGCACCGAACTGGCCGACGTGTTGACCTTTGAGTTGGCGCCCAACTTTCGCACGCTCGGACCACGTCTCGGCGAAGCCGCTAAGGAGCTTCGCCCGGCCCTCGCCCAGCTCGACGGTGCGTCAGTCGCCTCGGCCTTCGAGCGCGGCGAGACGGTATCGATCACCCTCAGTACCGGTGAGTTCGTCTTGTCGAATGAGGACATCGAACTACGAGTCAAGAGCCAGGGTGGTTTTGCCGTGGGTCGCGAAGGCGGCGAAGTGGTAGCCCTGGACCTCGCGCTCAATGACGACCTGTTGCGTCGCGGATACCTCCGGGACCTCGTTCGTCAAGTGCAAGACCTGCGCAAGACGTCGGGTCTGGATGTTTCGGACCGCATCGTTCTCCACGTCGTAGGCGTCGATGACCTCGCGGAAGGCTTTGACTTGGTCGCTCGAGAAGTGTTGGCAATCGCCGTTCTTTCGACGCCCAGCACGGGTGATGGCGAAGTTCTCAGCTTCGACGACGAGCGCGAGGGTGCTCGTGCGTGGGTGAGTAAGGCCGACTAGCGCAGCTTGAGCAAGAGCGACGCGAGTTGCGCCTGCTCGGCGACACTGAGGTGACGGTCAAAGAGTTGCCCTAAAAGATCAACGTGGATGGCGAGCGCCTTGTCGAGCTGGTGATTGCCACGGTCGGTGATTTCGACGTGGATGGCTCGTCGATCGGTGGGGCAGGCCCTACGCTCCAAGAGTCCTTCGCTCACCATGCGATCGATAAGTCGAGTCGTACCACCCGTCGAGTGGACGATGGCGTCAGCAATTTCACTCATGGTGAGCCGGCCCTCGGGGGACTGGCGGAGTCGCAACAGCGTTTCGAACCATGGCAGTGGCAAGTCACAGGTGGCCCGGAGCTCGCCATCGAGCTGACGTTCGAGCCGGGCGTTGGTGTCTGAGAACTGGGCAAAGAGCAGGACGCGGGGGTCCTGGGATGGGCATTTCTCAGCGCGGGCCATGATTACAGGATAGCAACTAGTTGCCAGATAAATTATTGCTTGACAAATAGTTGTAAGTGCAACTATTATGAACATCAAGGAAATACCAACTACAAAAGGAGCTTGTAATGAGCACTCTGCCAACTCCCGGCACATACAACGTCGACGCGGTTCACTCGTCGGTGAACTTCTCGGTCCGCCACCTGATGGCCGCCAAGGTCCGTGGTTCTTTCACGGAATTCTCTGGCACCGTCGTCATTGGCGAAACCGCTGAGGCTTCCTCGGTGACCGCCGTTGTTCAGGCCGGTTCCATCACCACCAATAACGAGATGCGCGACGGCCACCTCAAGAGCCCCGACTTCCTCGACCTCGAGAACCACCCCACGCTCGAACTGAAGTCCAAGAAGATCGTCGCGAAGAGCGGCGACCTCTACGACCTCGAGGCCGACCTCACCATCCGTGGCGTCACCAAGACCATCAACTTCGAACTCGAGTTCCTCGGCACCGGCCCCGGCATGGCGCCAGGCGTCACCGTTGCCGGTTTCGAAGCTCGTGGCGAGATTGACCGTCGTGACTTCAATGTCAACTTCGAAGGCAGCCTCGAAAACGGCAGCCTCGTGGTGGCCAACAAGGTCAACCTAGAGTTCGTCATTGAGGCCGCCCACCAGGCCTAAGCCAACGCCGCAGTACCGCTTGATACCCCGGGGTGCAAACCCCGGGGTATCTGCATACCATGGAGGTATGAGCGAAGAGACCACGGGCACAAATAAGAAAAAGACGTTGGGCGCAGTTGGCGTCTTGGTGACGCTGGTGTCGGTCTTTTGGTTCGCCCTGCGCCCCCGCCTCAAGCAGCGCAAGGACAGCTAGTCGCCTAACAAGTCGGGCACGATCTGCGTGAGGTCGCCCCGTACAACGAGTTCGGCAATGGCGTCCATCTCGGTCGGCTGACCATTCGCGATGATGACGTGAGCGCCGCACTGCTCGGCGAGCGGCACGACTGCCGCAATTGGATAGACGGCCAACGTCGATCCGAGCGCTAGGAAGACGTCGCAGTTTCGTGCGGCCCGCTCGGCGGCCATCAGGTCGGCGGAGCGGAGCGATTGACCAAATGAGATAGTCGCCGCCTTCAGAATCCCGCCACAGCGCTGGCCGGCCACAATCTCTTCGCAGCGTGGGTCCTGGTCTCCGTTGACTACTCGGTCGATGATTCGATCAATTGGCCCCTGGGCTCCGCAGCCCATGCACAGCGAGTCCAGAACAGTGCCGTGAACTTCAACGAGTTGGCTGGCTGGAAGTCCCGACTTTTGGTGGAGCCCGTCGATGTTCTGGGTGAGAACGAGCGTGTCAGGCTTGTTCGCGGCGAACTGGGCAATCGCAAAGTGGGCCGCGTTCGGCTGCACTGCCTCCCACGAGGTATTGGCTCGGCGTAGCCATCCCGCCCGGCGAACTTCGGGATCGCTCATCCAAACGTCAATGTGGGCTCGCACTTCGGCGCCGGGGTTCTTGGTCCAAACGCCATCCGGTCCGCGGTAGTCAGGGATACCCGAAGCGGTCGAAATTCCAGCGCCGGTGAGGATCACCACACGGTCCGCGCTACGTAGAAGGTCGCGGGCCTCGTTGAGGGAGTTCGAGCTCACGGAGGGAGAGTAGTGGCTTACCGTTAGCGTCCCGTAATGGCTTCGGCATCTTTTGCACCTCTGCGACACCGAAGTTTTCGCCTCGCGCTCATCAGTTCCTTCGTCTCGTCCTCGGGTACGTGGATGCAGTCGGTCGCCATGGGCGTCTATCTCCAACAGACCACCCACAACGCAGTGTGGCTCGGCGTGTTGACGTTGGCGGCGTGGCTGCCCAGTGCGGTTGCCTCGCCAGTCGGGGGAGCGCTCGCCGACCGGTTGAGTCGTGAACGCATTATTCAAGCGTCGAACTTGGTGATGGCGGTGTGCGCGACGATCTTGGCGACGCTTTACCTCACGCACCATCTTCAACCGATCTACGCCGTCATCCTCGCCATCTTTGAGGGTTTCGCGAGTGCCGGATCGTGGGCTAGTTGGCAGTCGCTCCTGCGCGACCTCGTCGAAACCGACGAGGTGTTGGCGGCCGTCAGTCTCTCCTCGGCCCAGTTCAACCTCGGTCGAATTGTCGGCCCTATGTTGGCCGGATGGGTGATGGGCTTTGGTTCGGCCGGGTGGTGTTTTGCGATAAACGCCGCCACCTTTTACTTCGTGGTGATCATCTACTCGATGGTCCGTTCGCGACCTCGCCCCGCCACGGTCGTGGTGGGCCACCTCCTTGACCAGATTCGACACGGCGCCAAGACGGCCTGGGGAGTGCCGGGATGCCGCTCGCCAATTGTGAGCGTGGCCGTGATCGCCTTCATGATGAGTCCCTTCATCTCCTTTATTCCCACGATGGCCATCGAGGTTTTTCACGCCGGTGCGGCCGGAACCAGTTCGCTCGTGACCGCACAAGGTGTCGGCGCCGTCCTCGGGGCCCTCGTGCTTCCGGCCATCGCGCGCCGTACGACGCGCCTTCGAGTCCTCGAAGGATCGGTGGCCATCTTCGTCCTGGCCGTCCTCGGGTACGCCCTGAGTCCATCACTCGTGATTGCCGTCGGTCTCATGGTGATCGTTGGCGCCACCTACATCGGCACGCTGACCGGACTGAATTCCACGGTCCAGTTGAACGCCCCAACGTCAGAGCGCTCCCGAATCCTCTCGCTCTACACGATGGGTCTTTCGGTCTCGTACCCCCTCGGAGCCTTTCTACAGAGTTTCTTTGTCCACCGGTTCGGGTTGCGGCCCGTCACCCTGTTGAGCGCCGGGGCCATGCTGGTCATTTTGATCCTCACCCGGCTCTTCGTCCCACGATTTGTCTCGGTGATGGGTGAGGCTCGCGCCGCCTGACAAACTGCAGGTATGCCTTTCCAGTCGACCAACCCCACCACCGGTGAAGTACTCGCCACGTACCCCTCGCTTGACGCCGCCGGCATTGAGCGAGTCCTCGCGACTGCCCACGATGCCTATGGCCAGTGGCGCGCGACCTCCTTTGCTGACCGGGCGCTCCTCATGACTCGGGCCGCCGAGCTCATCGAGAGTGAAGTGCCGGTTATTGCCGAGATGATGACGTCCGAAATGGGCAAGACCTTCGCCGCCGCCAAGGGTGAAGTCGCCAAGTGCGCCATGACGATGCGCTACTACGCCGAACACGCCGAAGCCATGTTGGCTCCCGAAGTCGTCAAGTCGAGTGGCAGTGCAGCGGGCATTCGTTTTGATCCCATTGGCGCGGTGCTCGCCATCATGCCTTGGAACTTTCCGCTCTGGCAGGCCGTGCGCTTCGCCGCCCCGACCCTCATGGCCGGCAATGTGGGCATCTTGAAGCACGCTCCCAACGTCCCGGCCTGCGCTGAGTTTCTCGGCACGCTCTTTCGCCGGGCCGGCTTTCCCGAGGGCGTCTTCCAGAATGCTTTCATTGAGGTCGAAGATATCGAAGGCGTTCTTGCCGATCGCCGCATTGCGGCGGTGACCCTCACCGGTTCTGAGCGTGCTGGTCGATCGGTGGCCGAAAGTGCCGGACGCCAGCTGAAGAAGTGTGTCCTGGAACTGGGTGGATCGGACCCTTTCATCATTGGTGAGTCGGCCGTGATGGATGACGTCATTCCCTTTGCCGTGACCGCTCGAATTCAAAACAATGGACAGAGCTGCATTGCGGCCAAGCGTTTCATCGTGGTGGCCTCACGGGCCGAAGAGTTCACATCCCGTTTTGCCGCAGCGATGAGTGAAGCCGTCGTGGGAAATCCCATGGAGGCGCCGACGGTCGTCGGCCCACTGGTCAGCGCGGCCCAGCGCGAGGTGCTCACCGCCCAGGTCAACGACGCGCTCCAGCAGGGTGCCCGCGCACTGTGCGGCGGTGCCCCGCTCGAAGGTCCCGGGTTCTTCTACCCCCCGACCGTCTTGGTCGACGTTCCTCCGACGAGCCGTGCCGGCAGCGAGGAGCTCTTCGGACCCGTCGCGGTGGTGCGCGTGGTGGCCAATCTCGATGAAGCCATCGCCGTGGCCAACGAGACGCCGTGGGGACTCGGTGGGTCAATCTGGTCGAGCGACCAGCGCGAAGTCGATGCCGCTCTCGCCGGAATTGAAGCCGGTATGGTTTTTGCCAACGCAGTTGTGGCTTCGACCCCGGAACTGCCTTTTGGCGGTGTGAAGAACTCCGGGTTCGGTCGCGAACTGTCCTCGTATGGAATCAAGGAGTTCGTTAACGTGAAGGCTTACTACCAGTCATGACCGAGTCGCTCTACTACTTCGACAACGGCGCAAGTGCCATTCGCCGCCCCGAAGTGGCGGAGGCGATGGCTCCCTGGCAACAGGGCGTCGTCGGTAATCCCTCGGGGATGCATCGCGCTTCGCGCCGTGCTCGCAAGGCCATTGAAGACGCGCGGGACATCGTGGCCGAATTCGTCGGCCAGCCCGTCCATGAAGTGATCTTCACCGGCGGCGGAACAGAGTCGTGCTACTTGGCGCTCGCCGGCGTCGTGCGAGAACACCGTAAGCATCACCCTCGAAGCGAAATTGTGATTTCGCCCACTGAGCACCACGCCGTATTGAACACGGCACTCTCGTTGGCCGATCGCTACGACGACGTCTTCGTCCGTTTTCTCGACGTCGACAGTGACGGAGTCGTCCTCACGGACTCACTGTGGGCCACGATGTCGAAGAACACGGCCATCGTGAGCGTCATGATGACCAACAACGAGACAGGTGTTTTCCAGCCGCTTCCCGCGGTGGCCGCCGTGGCATCGGCCGGCACGCCGGGCGGTGCCATTACTCACACCGACGCCATCTCCGGCGCGCCGTGGCTCTACTTGCCAACCTTTACGACGAGCATCGACATGATTTCACTCGCGGCTCACAAGTTGGGCGGCCCGGTGAACTCCGGTGCGCTCATCCTGCGCCGTGACATCAAGCTCGACAATGACTCACCTGGTGGTGGCCAAGAGCGAGGCCACCGCGGTGGCACCGTCGACGTCGCGGCTGCGGTGGGGCTCGCGGCGGCCTGCCAGATTGTGGACCGGGAGCGCCAGGAGGTCTACGAGCGCATCCACCCGTTGCAACAACGATTCGAAGCAGCCTTGAAGTACTTGCCGGGTGTGGCAATTACTGCCGAGCACGATTCGCGAGCGCTTGGTCTCACCCACATAACGGTGGAGGGTCTGGCGAGCGAAGAGTTGCTCTTCTTGCTCGACGAAGCGGGCGTCTGTGCGTCAGCCGGGGCCAGCTGTTCAAGTGGCGCCTCGGTGACCAGCCACGTTCTCGAGGCCATGAAGATGCCCGAGAGCCGTTCTCGGGGAGCGCTGCGCTTCACCATGGGCCACAGCACCACCAGTGAGGAAGTCGACTATCTCATCGCTACTTTGGCCGATGTCATCTACCGACTTCGTGGAGAGAAGTAGAAGTCACCGCTGGCTGGCAAACTGTCAGCGTGCGAGTCTTGGTGGCAATGAGCGGTGGTGTCGATTCGTCGGTGGCTGCCGCCCTGTTGAAAGAGGCCGGTCACGACATCGTCGGGGCCACCCTCAAGCTGTGGGGTGGCGCCTCTGACTCGGGCTGCTGCTCGGTCTCTGACGTCGATGACGCCCGCCGCGTCGCCCATTCGCTCGGCATCGATCACCACATTTTCAACTACACCTCGGAATTTGAGGCGGCCGTCGTCAAGCCCTTCGTGCAAGACCACGCGGCCGGCCTGACGCCGAACCCCTGCATTGAGTGCAACCGAGTCATCAAGTTCGACCTCCTCTTTGAACGGGCTGAGCGCCTGGGCTTTGATGCGGTGGCCACTGGACACCACGCTCTCGTCGAAGAGTGGCGGGGTCGCCCGACCCTGACACGCAGCGTTGACCCCCTCAAGGATCAGAGTTACGTGCTCGGGTATCTCCAGGGGCCGACCATCGCAAAGCTCATGCTGCCCCTCGGCGGAATGACCAAGGAAGAAGTTCGCCGGCACGCCGAGCGGCTCGAGTTGCGCACGTGGAACAAGCCCGACTCCCAGGACGTCTGCTTCATCGAGGCCAGTCGTGGCCGGGAAGAGTTCCTCGGTCAGCGCATTGAGCTCACGACGGCCGAGATCTACGACCGCGTTACTGACGCTGTGGTGGGCCAGGTGCCGGCCGCCGAACTGGTCACCGTCGGACAGCGTCGAGGCATCGCTCCGGGCATGGACGGTGAGCGGCGCTACGTAGCCAAGGTCGACCTGCGAAGTCGACGGATCGAAGTCGACAAAATCGACAAGATCATGATTGAACGCTTGACGCTCCGTCCTGACTCGCTGAACTTCGCCTACGAGCCGTTGAGCGACGGTGAGCGAATCTCGCTGCAGTGGAGCGCCCACGGCCGTCCGGTGAGCGCCACGTTCCACGACGGCCACGTGCCATGGTTGGAGCTCGATGTGCCGGCCCGCCCTGTCGCGGCTGGCCAATCAGTGATCTTCTACGACGCCGAATCTGGTCGTCACGTTCTCGGGGCGGCACAGGTCGGACTATGACCAGCCCGGCCCAGCGAGTTGCTGACCTGCGTGAGCAGATTGCGTACCACGCGGAGCGTTACTTCGTCGAAGACAGCCCAGTCATTCCCGATGCCGACTACGACCAGCTCGTCAAAGAGCTACTACAGCTCGAAGCGCAACACCCCGAGTTAGTTCTCACCACGTCGCCGAGTCAGTTGGTCGGCGCGCCAACCTCCAGTGCCTTTGCGCCGGTGCAACACGGCGAGGCCATGCTCAGTCTCGACAACGTCTTTGACGAGACTGAACTGCGAGAGTGGAGCCAGCGTTTGGAGCGACTCGTGGGTCGCGACGTGGTGGCCTACTCCGTGGAGCCCAAGATCGACGGACTCGCCTTGTCAATTACCTACATCAATGGCCAGTTCACGCAGGCCGCAACTCGCGGAGACGGACGGACCGGCGAAGACGTCACCGACAACGTCGCGACAATTCAGTCGGTGCCGCGAACCTTGGTCGGCCTCGCGTCAACGGGTCATGTCGAGATTCGCGGTGAGGTCTACATCGACAAGGCCGCCTTTGCCGCGCTCAATGATCAGTTGGCCCACGCCGGTGAGAAGCTCTTTGCCAATCCTCGCAACACCGCGGCCGGCTCCCTCCGACAAAAGGACCCGGCCGCCACGGCGCAACGGCCTCTCTCATTTCTCGCGTATCAATTGGTCGTTCTCGACGGCCACGCCGACCTCAGCGCACTGGAAGGGCACGACGAGGTGCTGGCCCGCTTGGCGCAGTTTGGTTTCACCACGGCCCCGACGACCCAGCACGTGATTGGCACCGACGCGATGGTGACGGCGGCCCAGTGGTTTGAGGCTCACCGCCACGACCTGCCCTACGAGATCGACGGCGTCGTCATCAAGGCCACCCGGTTGGCCGACCGGGCTACCGTTGGCTCGACGTCTCGGGCTCCCCGCTGGGCCATTGCTCGCAAGTTGCCCCCCGAAGAGCGGACCACCACGCTGCTCGCGATTGAAGTCTCGATTGGTCGAACTGGTCGGGCCACGCCCTACGCCGTCCTCGAACCTGTCGTCGTCGCGGGCTCCACGGTCTCGATGGCCACGTTGCACAACGAAGACCAGGTTCGAGCCAAGGACGTGCGTCCTGGGGACCTCGTCATTGTCCGCAAGGCCGGCGACGTCATTCCTGAAGTCGTCTCGCACGTGCCGGTCACCGGGGCCCAGCGGTCAGCGCCCTGGCAGTTCCCAACGTCGTGCCCGGAGTGTGGTGGCGAGCTGCGCCGAGTCGGTGAAGAGTCCGACACCTACTGCGTCAACCCGGCCTGTCCGGCCCAGACGCGCGAACAGATTGTCCACTTTGCGTCGCGTACCGCAATGGACATCGAAGGTCTGGGCGAACAGCGTGTCGTCCAACTGCTCGCCGCCGGCTTGGTGCGAGACGTGGCCGATCTCTACTCGCTTCGCGTGAGTGACCTGCAGAACCTCGAGGGACTCGGGGAGCTGTCGGCCACATCGCTCGTCGAGGCCGTTCAGCAATCACGCACCCAGCCCCTAAGTCGCGTCTTGATCGGACTTGGTATTCGTCACGTCGGCCCCGTGGCGGCTCGCAGTTTGGCGACGACCCTACGGACCATTGACGGGGTCATGGCGGCGACGGCCGACGAACTCGCGACCATCGAAGGTGTCGGCGCCGT